>JAGOBQ010000482.1 GCA_017999215.1 Thermoanaerobaculia bacterium | reverse complement strand
CCCGAAGAAGACGGCGGCCTCGGCCTTCGGGACGGAGAAGTTCCCCGAGACCTGGTTCCTCTCCCCCAGGGGCGAGGTCCTCTTCCACCAGGTCGGCCCCCTCGACTGGGGCGCTCCGGAATCCCGCGCCGCTCTCCGCGCCCTCGCGGAGCAGGCCCTCGGCCCCGCCGCGACCTGACGGCCGGGCGGGAACCTTTTCGCCCCTCGTCCGTTACGGAGATCGGAGAGACCGATATGAGGGAGCTCAGGTCCGCCGTCAACGCCGCCTTCTGGTTCGCGCTCTTTCTCCTCGGCTGGACCCTTCTCGTGCCGCCGCCGGAGGGGACGGGCAAGGGGAGCCGGCCCCGCTTCATCCGGATGACGATCGAGGACCGGGGCTCCGGCGGACACGTCGAGCGCGTCCGGATCAACGTCCCGTGGTTCCTCTTCCGCGGGGGCCTCCACGCCGTCTCCGCCAGCCAGATCGAGCACGAGGCGGACCTCCAGTTCCAGGACCCGGTCACGATCGACCTCCTCCGCGAGATCTGGAAGGAGCTCTCCGAGAAGCCCGAGGGAACCGACGTCGCGCGGGTCCACGAGGACGACGAGCTCACGTTCCGCAAGGAGAAGGGGGAGATCCGGCTGACGATCCGAAGGGACGTCGGCGAAAGCGAAGGCCCCCCGCGCGAGATCGTCACGATCCGCTTTCCCTCCCGCTTCCTCGAGGCCGCCGTCTCCGGCGACCGCGACCTCGACCTCCGCGCCCTCTTCGAGGAGATGCGCGGAGCCGCCCGCGGCGACGTCCTCGAGGTGACGAGCGACGACGCCCACGTGAGGGTCGTGATCGACTGAGGACGGGACGGCAAGCCGAGGCGCCCGCGGAGGCGGAAGCCCAACTCGCGTGCGCAACGTCCCCGCGATGGCGGCGCGAGGCGTCGCGCCGCTATCGCGGGTCGGACCGGCCGGGCTCTCAGGGGAGCTGGATCTCGGCGGGGGCGTCCCCCGGCACCCAGACGTCCCGGGCCGGCGAGACGATCTCCGCCGGTCCGCTGCTCCCGGGAACGCGCGCCAGGATACCCACGCGAACGCTCCCCGGCGGAAGAAGCGTCGCCCGGAGGAGCGCTTCGGGAGGACCGCCGGGCGCCACCTGCGCTCCGCCGCCGACGAGCGCTCCCCCGATCAGGAGAGCCGTCTGAAGCGCCGCCACCGGGACTTCCCGGCCGTTGAGGACGACCGAGAGGGAAAGGAGCCGGCCCAGCGACTGCGGGCCCCGAACGACGCGAAGCTCGAAGCCGCCGGCCCGCGGGAGAAGGCGGGCCGTCCCCGTTCGTGAGATCTCGCCGAGCGTCGCGGTCGTGATCCCCGCCGCGGCGTGGACGATCGCGAGCGACTGGCTCTCCGGATAGACCTTCCCGAGCCGGCACTCCCCCGCGCGGTCACAGGCCACGACCGCCGTTCGCGCGACGTCGTCCGCAGCGACGCCGGCAGGCGCGAGGAAGACCGAGGCCCCCGCGGCCGGCGACCCGTCCGGCAGCAGGGCGAAGAACCGGGAGCGGTCGTCTTCCTTCCGGAGCCGCACGACCTCCTCTCCCGCGGGGGGCCGGAGGGGGTCGATCTCGAGGTTGCTCGGCTCGTACCCCTCCGCCGAGAAGCGGAGCGGCAGACGGACGGGGTCTTCGGCGGTTCGCTCGCGCTCCGGGCGCGGAATCCGGAACGCGAGACGCCCGTCCGCGTCCGCCGCAGGCCGCGCCAGCTCCTCCTCGAGGCCGGGGATGCAGCACGCCACGGCTCCCGGCACGGGCTCGTTCGAGGTGGCGTCGACGACGCGGAAGCGGAAGGTCTCCGAAGGCAGGTCGAAGTCCGCCTCGACCGACTCGGTGCCGGGAGGCACGCGCAGCCGCTTCGTCGCCGGCGGTCCCCCGTCCGCAGGCGCGATCCTCACCGAGAAGAACCCTGCCTGCCAGACCGTCGCCCGGTAGCCGCCGTCCCGGTCCGCCTCCGCCTCGTCCTCCACCGTCCCGTCGTTCAGGTGCGTGAAGCGCAGGCTCCCCGGCCCTCCCTTCCCGGACCATCTCAACGTCCCCGTGACGTGGATCGGCGCGAGCTTCCCGACGATCGCGAGGTCTTCGTCCCCGACCTCCTCGACGACGTGGGTCCGGCGCCCGCTGCACTCGAACGCGACCGCCACACAGCCCGGGTCGACGCCCGGGACGCGGGCTTCCCCGCGGACGGACCGCTGGCGGTCGAGGACCTCGGCGCGTTCCTCGTCGAGGGCCGGCGAGAGATGGCCCCGCCGCCGCGCGGGCTCGCACTCGTCCGCCGGCACGCGGTAGACGGTGACGTCGAACGGCTCGTCCGCGAGGTCTCCGCTCCGCTCGAGCCCGAGCGTCAGCTCGGCCTTCCGAAGGAGCGGGACGGGATCGGGGAACGAGGTCCGGCCGTCGATGACCTCGATCTCCCGGGGCGTCGAACGCCACCTGCGGGAGCGCACGACCGCGCTCCAGCGACCCGCGGGGACGTCGTAGTAGACGGCCCAGTGAAGGCGGTCCCGGTCGAATCGGGACTCCGACGCCTCCAGGGTCCGTTCTCCGCTCCGAAGGAGGGGCGTGAGCCCGTCGTCGGGCCGGGCCGAGCCCTCGGGGTACGCCCAGGAGACGACGACGTGCCCGGTGCCGGGCGCCGGGTTCCGCAGCGGCGGGACCTTTACCGCACCCGAGCCGGGAACCTCGAACGGAGCGGTGACGCCGGCGACGAGACCAGGGCCGGCGAGGCCGACGGCGATGGCCCGCCCCGCAGGCTCGAGCGTGAACCGTCGCTGCGCCAGGAACAACGTCTCGATGGCGCCCGATTCGAGCGAGAGGAGATGCACGGCGCCGGCTTCGCCCACGAGCCCGTCCGGGACCTCGACCCTCGCGCCGGGGCGCAGGAGGACCTCGTCCGGCTCCCCCTTTTCGCTCTCTCCGGGAACGACGACGACGGCCGCGGGGGCCGGCAGGACACCCTGCGGAGACTCCGCCCGGAGGAAGTACCGCCCGGGCTCGACCGACGTCTTCCGCCCGCCCGCCAGCTCGATCACCGGCCGCGTCGCCTCCGCCGGCACCAGCCAGATGCGGCACGGAACCGTCGCCGAGGGTGACTTGCAGACGAGATGGATCGCAGCGGCATCTCCCGCGGAGAGAAGCCCGGCCGCGATCGCTCCGAGGAGCAGCCCGCGGAACGTCATTTCGGCTGCGACGTGGAAGCGGAATCCTCCCCGAGCGCTTCCGATCCGGTCCCGGAGCTCCCTCTCGGAGGGCGGCGCCGTCGGGCGCCCCGGGGAGGCTCGTGGCGAGCTTCCCCGATCCACTTCAGTCGCTCTCGAACGGGTCCTCGTCGAGCGAGGCGACGAGGCGGTCGAGGCGGAGGCGGCTCGGGCCGAAGGCGACGCGGATCTCGCCGTTCTCGCAGCGGATCTCGCGCACCTCGAGGGAGAGCTCGGGGGGGATGACCGTCGAGAGGTTCAGGACGACGACCCTCTCGTCGGGGTAGAAGTAGGCGAAGCCGGGAGGCTGGCGGTCGACGATCCGCTTCACGACCCACGGCGGGATCGGGACGAAGCCGAACGCCCTCAGCTCCTCGAGGGCGAAGCCGAGCCAGCCGTCGCGGAAGCGGATCGACGTCACGCGGCTCTTCAGCGGCACGCGGATCCCCTTCTTCACCTTGATCGTCAGGGAGAGGACGCCGCCGTCGGCCTCGACGAGGATGCCGGAGACCTCGGGGACCCGCCGCGTGATCCGGTGGAGGACGGTGTTGATCGTCTGCTCGTCGATGACGACGACGAGCCCCTCCCACCTCACCGAGAGGGACGGGACG
>JAGOBQ010000057.1 GCA_017999215.1 Thermoanaerobaculia bacterium | reverse complement strand
GCAGGCGGCCCGGCCGTCCGGCGGGCCGGAGCAAGAGAGGAACCAGCAGGCGCGCCGCCTCCGCCGGCAGCATCGCCACCGCCGGTCCGGCCGCGGCCCCTCCAGGACCGAGCGGAATCCACTCGATGGCACCCGAGGTCTCGGTCGCGGCGAGGAGGAGACGGCGACCGTCGCGCGAGAGCGCCAGGCGCGAGCTTCCCGGAGGCGCGGCGGGGAGAACGGTCTCGATCGGCGCGGCACGCCCGCCGGCGAGCGGCACGCGGACGACGGCGAGCCCGCGGTCCGGCGTGGAGTGCAGGGCGAGGAGGCTCCGGCCCGACGCGTCGAAGACAGGCTCCGCGAGCCAGCCCGCGGTCTCCGCGATACGCTCGGGCTCGCCACCGGCGGCCGGCACCTGCCAGATGCCGGAGAGCCGCCAGTCGTTCGAGACGAAGACGATGCTCGAGCCGTCCGGCGACCAGCGCGGGGCTCCGTGCCCGCCCGGCGTCGATCCGCGACGGGTGATCGGAGTCAACGCGCCCGTCGCGACCTCCAGCAGCCAGAGCGTCGAGCTGCGCGAGGCGACCCACTGCCCGCCCCCCAGGATGACCTGCTCCTGCGACTGGAAGACGAGCCGGGAGCCATCCGGCGAGAAAGCCGCGCGGGAGCCGAAGTCCGTCAGCCGGCTGGGCGTTCCGCCCGCGGCCGGGATCCTCCAGATGCCCCCGTTGCGCAGCGACGTGTAGCAGATCCACCGGCCGTCCGGCGAGAAGACGGGGTCGACCGCACCCCCGTCTCCGGAGGTCAACGCCTTCTCCTCGCCCCCGATGATCGGGCGCAGCCAGAGCTCGGGGACGCCGCTCCGCTCGGAGACGAAAACGACGATCGCGCCGTCCGGCGAGATCGCGGGCTGTCCGTCGAAGGCGGGGTCGACGGTCAGCTGAGTTAGGGCGCCCGGCATCCGGCGTTCGGTCCGCCCGTCGACCCGGGTCACCAGCCAGAGAGCCGCCGCAGCTCCGAGGAGCACGGCAACCGCAGCGGCCGCCACGATCCGCAGCGTTCGCTTCCGTCGGCCGGGGAGTCGTCCTTGCGCGCCGCGAGGTCCGTCCGGTGAGCTTCCCCTGTGGTCGGGCGGGCGCGACTCGACTTCGACGAGGTCGGTCAGGGCCTCCGCGGGCGCGGCCGGCGCCGGCGTCGCCTCGGGCTCGACCGGCTCCGGAGCCGGAAGGAACCGGTAGCCGCGCGTCCGCACCGTCTCGAGGTAGCGGGGCGTCTCGGGATCCTCCCCGAGCTCGCGGCGCAGCTGGGCGACGAGGCGCGTCAACGAGTTGTCCGACACGATCACCCCGGGCCAGACCCGCTCGAAGATCTCGTCCTTCGTGACCACCCGGCCGCAGTTCGCGGCGAGGAGGAGCAGCAGGTCGAACGCCTTCGGCTCGAGCGTCAGCGCGCGGCCGGCCAGAACGGCGCGCATCGCGGCGCGGTCGACCTCGAGCTCGCCGGCGCGAAAACGCTCCGGCAGCTCGAGGCGGTCCCGGGGAGGGCCGGGCGAGAACATCAGCTCCTCATCCGGAAGGCCTCAGCCCCCCGTCACGACACAAGTGCCTCTGCGGCCCGACCTTGTCGACCACTCGCAAGGAGGTCGTCATGGTCCCTGCCGCCCGGTCCGCCGTCGTCATCGTCGCCTTCGCTCTCCTCGTCCCGGCCCCGTCTCGAGCCTCCATGACCCCGCCTCCCGGCGTCCGGGTTCCGCTCGTGCCCGTCGCCGGGGGCTGGGCCGTCGCCGTCGACTTCGGCGGCCGACAGCTCCGCCTCCTGCTGGATACCGGTTCGAGCCGGAGTTACGTTCGCCGGGAGGTCGCTGTTTCGCTCGATCTTAGACCGCGCGCCCGATTCGACATCGTCGACGCGGCCGGAAGCTCGGTCGGTGTCTGCGCGGGCCCCGTTCCGATCCGCCTCGGAGCCTTCGCCGCTTCGGTCGACTGCCTCAGCTGGCGACCCGGAGCGGCTCCCGGCGAGGCCGCGCTCCTGCCGAGGGGCATCGACGGGATCCTCGGAGCGGACGCCTTCGCCGGCGCACGGGTCCTGATCGACCCCGAGAGCGGCTCGCTCACGGTCGGCGGCCCGGAGCTGGACGAGTGGATCGACGGGACGGAGGCGGTGTCGGGAGTCTCCGAAGGAAGGTTCTGGATCGAGCTCCGGACGGTCGCGAACCGCGCCGTCTCCGCGCGCGCGCTGCGCCTCGTCGTCGACAGCGGGACCGACCGGACGCTCCTCTTCGGGGCCGCGGCCTGCGCCCACGCGCGCGCCCCGAACGACACGTCGCCCGCCTTGCGTCTCGAGACGCTGAGCGGCGCGCGCCGCGCCCACGCCGTGCGGCTTCCGCAGCTCGTCTCGGGCGACTGGCGCCTCCGCGGGACCTCCGCACTCCTGCTTCCCGAGGTGCGGGACCGCCAGGAGGATGGTGTCGTGCCCCTCTCCGGTCTCGGAGCCGTCTACCTCGACGCGTCCGCCGGGCGCGTCGTCCTCGGCGCCCGGCTCCGGACGACGCCTCCTCTGCCGACCACGATGGTGGCCTCGCGATGAGAGGCGCGAGGCGGCCGGGTCGGGGCGCCGGAGGGAACGTCCGTTCTCTCCGCGTCTCGGTTCCCCGGTCGCTCAGTCCCCGGGCGCCGCCTTCACCGCGTCGAATCGCCCCGCGGAGTGCAGCGCTTCGACGGTCGCGAAGGCATCGGCCACGACCTCGGGCGGGTAGGCGGCCCAGGCGAGGAGCGCGATCGCGTTCCTCGTCGACGAAGGTCCCGGGCGGAGCCGGTAGTCGAAGGAAAGGACGCCGCCCGCGATCTCCTCCCGGAAGTGGTACGGGACGTAAGCGCCGTGGAGGAGGGGGACGAGCTCGAGGTCGTGGCTCGCGACGGCGACGAGGTGCGGCCCCCGCGCGAGACGGGCGAGGACGGCCTTCCCCGCCGCGATCCGCTCGAGGGTGTTCGTCCCGCGGAAGAGCTCGTCGAGGAGGAAGAGGCGCGGCGTCGTCCCGGCCGTGGCTTCGATCAGCTCGCCGACGCGCCGGACCTCCGCGAGGTAGTAGCTCGTCCCCTCGGTGAGGCTCTCGTTCCTCCCCATCGCCGAGACGACTTCGAACGCGGGAGCCTCCCAGCGGCGCGCGGCGCAGGTCGCGAGCGTCCGGGCGAGGAGCGCGTTCACGCCGAGGGTCTTCAGGAACGTCGTCTTCCCGGACATGTTCGACCCGGTGACGAGGAGCGACGAGTCGAGCGCCACCGAGCTCGGGACCGGGGCCTCGAGGATCGGGTGGAAGGCCTCCTCGGCGGCGAGCCCTTCGCGGGTCGCCACGATCCTCGGCCGGCACCAGAACGGGAGGGACTCCCGGAAC
The DNA here is from genome assembly GCA_017999215.1 of Thermoanaerobaculia bacterium. GTDB lineage: Bacteria > Acidobacteriota > Thermoanaerobaculia > UBA5066 > UBA5066 > UBA5066. Next base: position 10,108 of record JAGOBQ010000057.1, on the reverse strand, counting down.
GCCGCGGTCGAGAGAGCCCCGTCCGTCTCGCCCACCGCGTCGAAGAGCGCGCGCAGGGCATCGCGCCGCTTCGAGAGGGTCTCGAGGCTGAAGAGGAGCGCGTTGACGTCGAGGAGGAAGACGAGGTTCACGTACTCGTAGAAGAGCCGGCTCAGCTCGTCCTTCGCGTCCGTCTCGATCGCGAGCCAGCCCGTGGTCCGAAGGAGCCCGCGAAGAGGAGCGATCGTCTCCTCGAGGCGGGCGCGAAGACCGTCGGGGAGACCCGAGCCGGGCCTCGCGAGGTCGAGGGCGGTCTTCAGCAGGGCTCGCACCGCCGGGAGCGACCCGAGGGCCGGCGCGACCTTCGCCCGGAACGAGAGACGCACGACGACGTTCACGGCGCAGATCGCGACGAGGGCGAGGACGCCCGGCACTCCGAGCGCGAACGACGCCGCGAACGCGCCGAAGGCCGCCCCCGTCAGGACGGGCGCCAGGCGGTAGGTTGCCGGTCTTTCGGGGAGCTCCCCGTGAAGGAGGTACGGAAGGAGGTAGGAGCTTGCGCCGGTAAGACGGGCGAGGGAGCGGCGAAGCTCGTCCCGCGAGGCTCCCGGCGCGCCGAGCGCCGTGACGAGGGCGTCGAACCCCTCGAGCGCCTCGGGCTCGCCGGCCGGCGTCCGGAGCCGAGCCCAGAGCCACTGCTGCCCGACGGCGCTCGCGCAGCGGTCGACCCTCGCGAAAAGCGCGTCGAAGTCGAGGTCGGCGGCGGTCCGCGCATCGACAGTCGGGGGACCGAGGTCCTGCGAGCGGAGATCGAGGAAGAGGCAGAGCTCGTCCCGACCTCCGCCGGGGCGCGGCGGCTCGCGACGGGCGCCGGAGGAGAATCGCCTCGCGAGCCGCGTGAGGCCGTCGACGAGAGACGCGCTCACGCCCCGGGTTTCGACACCTTGGAGACCCGGCCCGCCTTCGGCGCGGTTCGACCCGCCGCCCGCGAGGTCGGCTTCGCCCCCCGCTCGCACATCGCCTCCACCGATTTCGGCGCGGCGGCCGTCAGGACTCGGTGGCCGTCCTCCGTCACGAGGACGTCGTCCTCGATCCTCACCCCGATCCCGAGGAAACCCGGTGGCACCTTCTTCTCGTCGGGGCGGATGTAGAGGCCCGGCTCGACCGTCAGGACCATCCCCGGCTCGAAGAGGCGCCACTCCCCCGCCGCGTCGTGGTAGCGGCCCCGGTCGTGGACGTCCATCCCGAGCCAGTGCGACGTCCGATGCATGTAGAAGCGGGTGTAGGTCCCCTTCTCGAGCACCTTCTTCCGCTTCCCTTCGAGGAGGCCGAGCTCGAGAAGGCCGTCGACGAGGACGTCGACCGCCGCGTCGTGGACGTCCTGGAAGCGGCCGCCGGGGCGGACCTTCGAGGTCGCCACGTGAAGGGCCGAGAGGACGACGCGGTAGACCGCCTCCTGCTCCGGGGTGAAGTGTCCGGAGGCCGGGAACGTCCGCGTGATGTCGGCCGCGTACCCTTCGTACTCGCAGCCGGCGTCGATCAGGACGAGGTCCCCCTCCTCGATCCGCCGGTCGTTCTCGACGTAGTGGAGCGTCGTCGCGTTCGCTCCGGAGGCGACGATCGTCTCGTACGACGGCCCCGAGGCCCCGAGGCGCCGGAACCTCCCGTTGATCGCCGCCTCGACCTCGTACTCGAAGCGCCCCGGTCGCGCGAAGGCCCGTGCCTCCTCGTGCGCCGCGACGGTGATCGCCGCGGCCCTCTCCATGAGAGCGATCTCCTCGGGCTCCTTCCGCAGGCGCATCTCGTGGAGGACGTCCGTCACGTCGCGGACGACCACAGGCCCGCGGAGCGGCACGCGCGCCTCGCGCCGGAAGCGGTTCAGGATCGAGGCGACGAGGAGGTCCCGCTTCTCGTCGAGGCCGAGGGCGTAATGGAGCGTCCCGGCACCACGGATCAGGTCGGGCAGGCGCTTCTCGAGCTCGCCCACCTCGAACGCCTCGTCGGCTCCGTGGGCCTTCACCGCCCCCTTCACGCCGGCACGGCGCCCCTCCCACGTCTCCCGCTCGCGGTCCTTCGGCCTCACGAAGAGGCGGTACTCCCGCTTCCCGGCGTCCAGGACGGCGACCGACTCCGGCTCTCCGAATCCCGTCAGGTAGAAGAAGTCCGGGTCGGGCCGGTAGCGATACGTCCCGTCCCAGCTCAGGTGCTGCTCGGGCGTGGCGAAGAGGATCGCGACCCCCTCCTTCACGCGGTCGAAGAACCGCTCGCGGCGGCGGGCGAAGAGGTCGGTCGGAGCGTTCGACATGCGAACGAGTCTACTCAATCCCCTGCTAACCTCTCGCCCGATGCGGCTACACGGGAGCGACGAACCGGCCTCCGCCTTCGCCGGGGCGGCATCGGTTCGCCTTCTGGCCGCGCTGTTCGTCGCCACTGGCGCCGTCGGGCTGCTCGCGGAGCAGGCCTTCGAGCGAATGCTGGCGACGCTCCTCGGAACCAGCACTCCGGCCGGGGCCATCGTGCTCGCCGTCTATTTCGCCGGGCTGACGGCCGGATCGGGCCTCTATTCCCGTCTTCTCCGGTCCCGTGTCTCGAACCCGCTGCGCGGTTACGCGATCATCGAAGCCGGCGTCGGCACGTGGTCGCTCCTGCTCTTCCTGAGCCTCAACCATCTTCCGCACCTCTTCACGCCATTCCTCGCACTCGGGGCGGGGTCACCCGCGCTTCTCGCCCTCCTGCGGGGTGCGGTCGCCGTGGCGTGGATCTTCCCGCCCACGTTCCTGATGGGAGCCTCGTTTCCAGCGATCGTCGACTCCATCGAAGCTCTGCGCGTGCCGACGCCAGGGGCTGCGATGGCGCGTTTCTACTCCCTCAACGTCGCGGGTGCCGTGGTCGCGGCGGCGGCCGGCCCTTACCTCGTCTTCCCTCTCCTGGGGCTGGACGGCACGCTTCTCGCCGCGGCGCTCCTCGACTTTTCCGTCGCCATCGTCGCGGGACGGCTGGCCAGTCACTGTCCGGTGACCCGTACGTCCTCCGGCCCCGCGGCCCGGGAAGCGGATGAATCCGCGGAGACGGTCTCCGGTTCCGGGGCCCTGCTCGTCACGGTTGCCGCCGTTTCCGGCTTTCTCTTCTTCGCCCTCGAAGTCCTCTGGATCCACCTCTTGCAGGTCGTGATCGGCAACAGCGTCTTCGCCTTTGCAGCCATGCTCTCGACGGTCCTTGCGGGGCTGGGAATCGGCGGCTACCTGGTTTCCCGTTTCCGGTCCGACCGGCCCCTTCCCGTCACGGTGCCGGCGGCTCTCTGCATACTCTCGGCGCTGTCTCTCTCCTTGCTCCACGGGAGGTGGCCACTGGTGCCGGCCACCTTCGAGCGGTGGGGAGCAATCGTCACCACCTTCGCGGGCGGGGAGCTCGCCCGCTGGGCCGAAGTTCTCGTGCAGGTCGGCCCCACCGCCGTCGTACTGGGAGCCCTCTACCCGAGCCTGTTCCGGCTCGGCCTCTTTCCCGCGCAGAATCGCGCCGTCACGGCCGGGCGGCTTGGCGCCGCCAACGCGGCCGGCTGCGTTCTGGGCGCCCTTTCCGCGGCATTCCTCCTCCTTCCCCTGCTCGGCTCCGAGGCCTCGCTCCTCGCCGTCTCCACGGCGTACGCGCTCTGCGGGGCAGCGCTTCTCCTCGCGTCCCCGCGGGGGGCCCCCCGAACCGCCGGAGGCTTGATGACCATCGGCGTCCTGGTGGTAACGGCGAGCCGGCCGGGATGGGACCTGCTCGCGCTCACCTCGGGGCAGCACGTCTATTTCGGGCCGGGGCACGTCGGCGCCGGATCCCGCCTCCTTTTCTTCCACGAGGACGCCTACGGCGGGGCAACGACGGTCGTCGCCCAGCCGACCGGGAAGGGCGGAATCAGGCAGACGCTCCTGACGAACGGGAAGTTCCAGGGCAACGACACGGGCGAGGTACTGGCGCAGACGGCCTTCGCCCTGCTTCCCGTCCTACACGCACGCATCTTCGACTCCGCCCTCGTCATCGGACTCGGGACCGGGCGCTCAGCAGCGGTCCCGGCTCTCCTCGGCTACCGGAAGATCGACGTGGCGGAGATCGCCCCGGGAATCGTCGAGGCGGCCCGGACGCACTTCGCCGACGTGAACGGCGGCGTCCTGGACAGGCCGGGTGTGCACCTCCTGCTCGAGGACGGTCGGAACGCGCTGCTGCTCCGATCCTCCACGTACGACCTCGTGACGATGGAGGTCTCGAGCGTGTGGTTCGCGGGTTCGACGAACCTCTACAGCCGGGAGTTCTACGAGGTCGTGCGCTCGCGTCTTCGCCCGGGAGGCGTGTTCCAGCAGTGGATTCAGGTCCACCACATCGGCTCCCGCGAGCTGCTGTCCGTCCTCGCGACCGTCCACGAGGTCTTCCCGTATGCGAGCTTCTGGTTCGTCGGCGGACAGGGCGTCATTGTGGCGAGCCCGGAGCCACTCGCGGTCCAGCCCGCGGCGCTCGCCCGCTTCGCGTCCGCCTGCGGGTCGCTCGGTTTTCCGGCAGAGCGCCCCGACGAAATCCTGAAGGGACTGCTCTCGACCCGGCTCCTGTCACCTCGCGACGTCGACGCGCTCGCCCGCCGCCCCGGCATCGTCCGAAACACCGACAAGAACCGCTGGCTCGAGTATGCGACCCCCAGATACAACCTCGTCCGCGACGACCTCGTCCGCGGGAATCTCGCCTTCCTGGCATCGATGGCGTCTTTCGACCCTCACGAGGTCGCGTCCGGTCCATCGCCGCACCCGCTCGAAGCTGTCGCCAGGGGCGTCGGCCGACAAGACTTCGAGCGTTTCCTCAGGCTCCAGGCGCGCTCACCCGCCAACGACTGAGGATCCGCTCCTCCCACGCGAGGAGCCGATCGGCCAGGAGCAGTGCCAGGCCCGCAGTAGCCCACCCGGCCAGGACATCGATGGCGTAGTGGTACCGAAGGTAGAGGGTCGCAACCCAGTTGCCCGCGACGAGCGGAAAGACCGCAACCGCGAGCCGACGCGACCGTCGCGCCGCCACCCAGAGGACGATCGATGAGATCGCGACATGGAGGCTCGGGAACACGTCGCGCGGGGCGCGCGCCGCATCGAGGAGTCCCGTGATCGGCTCATAGAAGAAGGCCCCTACCAGCTCGACGCGGAACAGACGGGGGTAGGCGACGCCCGGACCGGCGGCCGGGACGAGGACATAGCCGGTCGAGCCCAGGCAACCGGCCAGCACGATCGCGAGCAGCAGGAACCGGAAGAGTCGCCGATCGCGCCGGTAGAGCCAGATCGCGAGCGCGGGCGGCAGGACGAGATGAAGGAAGTAGCAGATGGCGAGGGCGTCGGTCAGCCACGGCGTCACCCAGCGCTCCATCGATACGGAGGGAGTGTCTCCGAGCAGGAGACGGTCCAGCCGCAGGAGGTCTCCGTCGCGGTCGGGACCGAGCAGCGATCCGATCAGCTGCGTCCGGAAGCTCTCGTAGGCTACGGAGAACACGAGGAACGGCAGGAAGTCGCGGATCACTCCCGCAGCGTCCGCGAGAACCCCGGACAGTCCCGTTCCGTTCTTCCCCAAGGCGTACCGGAACGCGCCCAGGAACACGAGAATCGCAAGGGGGGCCAGGAGAACGGAGATGTCCCAGAAGCCCTCTTCGTCGACGTGAAGCGCCGCGCTCCCCCCGCGCAGCAGGATCCACCCCCCGAACCCGAGGAGGAAGAACGCCGCGACGGCGTCCTCGACCCTGACCCTATCGGATACGAGTGACGATGAACTCATGGTTCTCCGGCGGAGCAGATCGACCCTCGACGGCGTCTCCGAGCGACGCGAGGCCGGTTGCGTCTTGCGGCCGAATCCGGACTCGGGACTCCTCTATCTTCTGACGGGCAGCGTTCGCATCGCCGCTTTCCAGAGCGAGGCGCACGGACTGGTAGAGGGCCGGGAAGTACGCCGGGTCTGCGGCGAGGCTCGCCGCATATGAGGCCATTGCCGCCGCCCGGTCGCCCCGACGCTCCGCGATCCGCCCGAGGAAGTAGTCGCGCAGGTAGCGCGACGGCTCGGAATCGACGGCTCGAAGTGTTCGCTCCGCCTCCCGCCATCTCCCGGAATAGTAGCGACAGACCCCGAGCGTGAAGATGACCTCGGGCGACGTCCGCACCGTACCCGAGGCGTTCGGGGTCAATCCCCCGAGCAGCAACGCTTCGGCATCCCGGTACCGCCGCTGAGCGATCAGGGACTCCGCCCATCGCTGGCGGGTACGGGCGGAGGGCCGCCCGCCAAGCTCAGCGTAGGCCGACCATCGCCGTATCGCGTCGCTCCAGCGGCCTTCGAGGTGAGCATCGAGCGCGCCGACGAGGAAGGCCGAGCGAAGACCGAATGGAGATACCAGGGCGATGCCCCCCGCGAGAATCGCTGCGAAGGAGGCCCTGGCCGCAACGCGATTCCGACGTTCCAACCAGTCGTGCACCGTGCGCCCCGCGACCAGGAGGGCCGAAACCCAGAGAAGTAGCGGCACGAGACGAGAAAGAGCCAGACTGTAAACGATCATCGCATACTCGGGGCGCGAGTCTAACCTCGGCTCCCGCGTGAGACGATTCCTCCGATGGACCCGATCCGCATCGTCCGCCGCCTCGCCGCGCTCTACCCCGACGAGACCGCCTCGCGGCTGAAGCGCGCGGTGATCGAGGGACAGGTGACGGTGAACGGCGCGGTCGTCGGCGACCCCGGGGCGATCGTGACCGAGGAGGACGCGGTCGTCTTCGACCCGAACCGGAGGGTGCAGCGGAAGGTCGACACGTCGCTGACGGTCCTCTACGAGGACGACGACGCGGTCGCGGTCGTGAAGCCCGCCGGGCTCCTGACGCACCCGACCGAGGCTAAGGAGAAGGACTCGCTCCTCTCCCGCGTCTCGACGTGGGCGGCCAAGCGCGGGAAGGGCCGGCCGTACATCTCCGTGGTCCACAGGCTGGACAAGGAGACCTCCGGCGTCCTCGTCTTCGCGCGGAGCCGCGCGGGGCTCGTGAGCCTCCAGGGGCAGCTCCGGGCGCACAGCGTCGACCGGCGCTACCTCGCCGTCGTCGAGGGGGACCTCGAGGGGGAGAAGGGGACGTTCGAGTGGCCGATCCTCGAGGAGGGCGAGCGGAGGAAGCGCGTCGCCCGCGAGGGGGAGAAGGGCATTCGCGCGGTCACCGACTGGAAGGTCGTGGAGCGGTTCGGGATCGCGACGCTCGTCGAGGCGCGCCTGCGCACCGGGCGGACGCACCAGATCCGGATCCACTTCTCGCACGCCGGGCACCCGCTCGTCGGCGACCAGGTCTATCGCGACCCGAAGAGGCCGCCGTTCCCGGTGGCTTTCCGGCGGCAGGCGCTCCACGCGGGCTGGCTCGGGTGGGAGAAGCTCGACGGGACGAAGGCGTCGGTCTCGACGCCGGCGCCGAAGGACTTCGAGGATCTCCTCGCCGCGCTCCGGTCGCGCAAAGGAAAAGCCGGGCGCCCGGTGAAACCCGGAACGCCCGGCCCTTCGAAGAAACGCTGAGCGGCTACTCGAGGACGACGAGGACGACGCGGCGGTTCGCCGCGCGGGCGGCCCGGCCCTTGCCCTGGTCGGCCGGGAGCGTGTCGCCGTAGGAGATCGTCGTCATGCGCTGGATCGGGAGCTGGTGCTTCCGGGCCAGGTAACGCTTGACGTTCTCGGCGCGCTTGTCGCCGAGGGTGTCGTTGATCTCGTCGGTGCCGGTGGAGTCGGTGTGCCCCTGGATCTCCATCCAGACGGGACGCTTGAGATCCTTGACCTTCGCCGCGAACTCGTCGAGGGCGACCTTCGCGTCGTCGTTCAGCTCGGCGGAGCCGGTGCGGAACTTGATCCGGTCCTCGGTGAAGGTCTGCTCGAAGACGACCTGCCCCTTGGCGAGGATCCCCGCCTCCTGGGCGCGCTTGAGGGCTTCCTGCGCGGCCTGGGAAACCTTGACGATCTCCTGGCCCTGCGCGTCGACCTTCGTCTCGGTCTCCTTCTGCTTCGTCTGGAGCTCCTCGACCTGGGTCTCGACCGTCTCGATCTTCTGGTCGGTCTTCGCGGTCGCCTCGGCGATCTTCTTGTCGACCTGCTTGGTGGTGGCGCACCCGAACGCGCCGGTCACGAGGACGGCGACGCCCACGAGGGCAGCCCGGTTCAGCTTCGTCATTCGGTTCCTCCTCAACGTCCTGCGGACGACCTCACCAATCGCTCATTTGGCTCCGGGACGGCGTGGCCCGAACGCGGGAGGGTCGGAACCCCTGTATCCGGCCCTCACGCGGACGGGGCGAGCCGGACCGGCCACCCTCAATGTGAGGCGGCGGTATCTTACCGGACCCGTGCCCGTCGGTGAAAAACCGACAAGGTATTGAGAACGAAGATCTTTCTGGATGTCGAGGACCTTCTCGGGGAGGAGCGCCGGGTCGTCGACGATCGCCATTCGACCGCCGGTGATCCGCGCGATTCGCGAGAGGACGTCGACGTTCAGCGACCACTCGAGCGTCTGCCCCGGAGGGGGCGCGGCGATCCCACCCGGCGAGCGAATCCCGAGCGGAAAGACCGGGACCTCGACCCCCTCCATGAGGCCGCCGAGCTCTTCATCACTCAGCTCGGAGTCGTTGTCGATGCCGTCGGTGAGGAGGACGATCGCCCGCGAGCCGTTCTTGCCCTGGAGGCTCTTCTCGGGCATCAGCGCGAGGGCGTCGCGGAACGCCGTCTTCCCCCACGGTTTCACCCCGTCGGCCGCGGCGAGGATCGCGCGGGCGTCCTCCGTGAAGGGAACGATCTCCTTCACCTCTCCTTCCGCGAATACGTAGAGGGCGAAGTCGTCTCCGGGCACGCGCGCCTCCGCGAGCGCACGAAGCGCCGCCCGCGCCCCCTCCATCTTCCCGGCAAGGCCCATCGAGCCGGAGCCGTCGAGGAGAATGGCGAAGGAGACGGGGGCGTCGGAGCTCCCCTGGAAGAGGTCGTAGTCCACCGGCACGCCGTCGGCGAGGAGCGTCACGTCCTTCTCCTTCAGGCCGGCGACGGGACGTCCCTTGCGGTCGGTGACGACGAACGGGACGAGGACGTACCCGACCGAGACGTCGGCCGCCGCCCTTTGAGGCTTCTGCCGCGCCTGCGGCGCGGCCGCGCGCGAGGCCGAGGTTGCGGACCCGGATCGGGAGGGCGAGGGCTTCGCCGGCGCGGTCGTCGGGGTTGGCGTTCGGACGGCCGGGCCGCGCGTCGGCGAGGTCGCTGCGGATCGCGGGCGCTCCGCATCCGGCGTTCTGGCGCCAGCGGGCAGCACGGCAGGCGCCGGCGCCGGCGGCATCGCCGTCCGGGCCGGCTGGAACGATCCGGGCCACGGAGTCGGCGTCGGCCGGGGCGTCGGCCGCGGTGACGGGGTGGGCGTCGGCGCCGGCCGCCCGAATCCTCCGCGCAGGCGCAGCGGCTCCTCCGCCGGAGCGGCGAGCGCACCCGCGAGGATCGCGACGACGAGGGCGAGAGATCCCTTCACCGGCGGATTGTCGCAGGCCGCACCGACGGGCCCCGTCCGGCGGCGAGCGAGAGACCGCAACGTCACCGTCGGTCGCGGCGAAGCGTATCGTTCCAGGGATGCCCCGCCGCGCTCTGCCGAGCGTCTCCCCGCGGATCGCCGAGGCGGACGCCGCCTGGTCGGGCCGCGCCGAAGGGAGCTCCGGCGGTCGCGCGCGCGTCGGCGGGATCCGCCACGTCGTGGCGCTGCTCCGGGGGGAGCTCTCCGAGGAGCCTCTCTCGGTCGCGGCGCGCTGGCGGCTCATGCGGGCCCTCTACTTCGAGGGCGAGTACGCGGCGGCAGGAGGGAAGGACGCGAAGCGGCTCTTCGTCGAGGGGACGCGCGTCGCGGACGAGTGCCTCGCCCTGCTCCGGACCCGCGCGTCCGAGGGCTCCTCGCGAGACCTCTCGCGGGCCACTCCCGTCGAGCTGGTGCCACGCCTCGCCGGCGACCCCGACGCCGCCCCCGCGTTCGAGTGGGGAGGCGTGGTCTGGGGCATGTACGCCCTGGCGGAGGGGATGCTCGCCGCCGCGCGCGGGGGAGCGGCCGGGCGGATCCGCGACCTCGCCGAGGCGGTCCTCCGCCTCGACCCGGGCCTC
>JAGOBQ010000056.1 GCA_017999215.1 Thermoanaerobaculia bacterium | reverse complement strand
GGTCTCGCCTGGGTGCTGCTGGGCCCCGGGAAGAAGTCGCCCCCGCCGGGGCCCGCGACCGACCCGGTCGCGGTCTCGTCGCCGGTTCCCGCGGCTCTTCCGTCGCCCGCGCCGACGCCCGGACCGACGGCGACGCCGCCGCCCCCCACGGCGACTCCCGCGCCGACGGTCGCGCCGCTCGGGACGGCGCTCGTCTCCTCGAACGTCTACGCTCAGGTCGCGATCGACGGGCGCGCCCAGGGCGGCGTCCTGGCCGCCAGGCCGATCCGCCTGGCCGCCGGCCGGCACGTCGCGTCGTTCGAGAGCGGAGGCTTCGGCCCGATCCGGGTTCCCTTCGAGGTGAAGCCCGGCGAGAGCGTCGCCGTCCGCGCCGACTTCCCCCCCCTGGGACAGCTCTGGATCCACGTGAACCCCGACGCGGTCGGGGCCGAGCTCTTCATCGACGGGGAACGGGTCGGGAGGGCCGGGAACGCGCCGCTCAAGAAGACGGTCGCCGCCGGCGAGCGGCGCGTCGAAGCGCGGCTGCCCGGTTTTGAGCCCGCGGAGGCGACCGTCTCGGTCTTCGAGCAGGAGAAGGAAGACGTTCGACTGGAGCTTCGGCGAAAGTAGGAGCCCTTAGAATCGACGCGTGCCCCGCGTCCGACTCCTCCTCGCCGCCGCCGCGCTCCTCGCCTTCCTTCCCGCGTTCGCGCAGCCGGCCTCCGAGTCCCTCGAGAGGGACGCGCGCGCCGCCTCGCGGGCCGGGAAGTTCCGCGAGGCCGCCGTGAAGTTCGACCAGGCGGCGACCGCCGCGTCCGACCCGCAGCGGCGGGGCCGCCTCCGGATGCAGGCGTCCTACGCCGCGCTGAACGCCGGCAACGCGACCGACGCGCGAGAGAGCCTGGCGGCCGCCTTCGCCGACGACCCCGCGCTCGAGATCGTCGAGCAGCTCTTCACCCCCGAGTTCCGGAAGCTCTGGCACGACGTGAAGGCCGAGGTCGCGAAGGCCGCCCCGGCCGCGCTCCCCGACCTCGCGGAGCTGAAGCGGACCTCGGAGGAGAAGCTCAAGGACGGCCGCTTCGCCGAGGTCGTCTACGACCTCGGCAACTACCCGCACGACAAGCTCGACCGGGACGCCTGGGCTCTCCTCGCGCAGGCCTACGAGAAGTCCGGGCGCTCCGACCAGGCGGCCCTCGCCCGGCGCCGTGCCCTCGGCGAGAACGTTCCGATCGCTCCCCTCCCGGCGCCCGCTCCGCCGAGCCCGGCCGGCCTGCCGGCCGCGGGCTCCTCGGCCACCGACCTCCTCTCCTTCGGCCGCGAGGCCCTGAACCGCGGCGACGCCCTCACCGCCCAGGCGGCCGCGAACCGCGTCGTCGAGATGGAGCCTTCCTCGAGCGAGGGCTACCGGCTCCTCGGCGATTCGTACGCGCTCCGGAGCGAGAAGGCCCTCGCCGACGCGATGTGGCGCCAGTCGCTCCGCCTCGACGAGCGGAACGAGGGGACTCTCCTCGCGCTCGCCGGCGTCGCCCTCGAGGAGAAGCGCTTCGACGAAGCGCTCGACTTCCTCCGGCGCGCCGTCGAGATGAACCCCCGGAACGCGGACCGCCTGACGACGCTCGGGCGGAAGGCGCGGGCCGAAGGCGACGCGAAGATGGCCCGGCAGGTCTTTGCCGCGACCGCCCGGGCCCTCCCGAACGAGGTCGCGGTCCTCGCCGAGTACGGCGCGGTCCTCTTCGAGGCGGGGGACGTCGACGCCGCGCTCGAGCCGCTGATGACGGCCGCCTCTCTCGCCCCCGACCGCGCCCCCGTTCGGGCGAGCCTCGCGGCCGCGCTCCGGAGGAAGGGCTCTCTCCCCGAGGCGGAGCGGGAATACCGTGAAGCGCTCCGGGCGGACCCCTCCTGGCTCCCCGCGCTCCGCGGGCTCGGCGTCCTCCTCCTCGCCACCGATCGTCCCGCTGACGCGGCAGAGCCGCTCCGCGCGGCGCTCGCGGCCGCGCCCGCCGATTCCGACGCGCTCCTCGCGCTCGCCCGCGCGCAGCGCCTCTCCGGCGACCTCGCCGGGGCCGGGAAGACGCTGGCGGCTGCCGCCGCCGGCCGCGACGGGTCGCTCCTGAACGAGGCGGGCGCCGTCGCCTACGCCGAGGGGCGCTGGGCCGACGCCCGGGCCCTCTTCGAGAAGGCGCACTCGGCCGACCCGGCCCTCACCGTCGCCGCCGGAAACCTCGAGAAGGCGGCCGCGGCCGCGCGCGTCGTCGCGGCGCTCGCCGCCGCTCCTCCTCCGCCCGCCCCCGCGCCGAGGCGCTGACGCGGCCGGCCCGCCGTCAGGCCGGCGGGCGCCCCTCGTCGACGAGCGCCTCGAGGAGGCTCGCGACGAGGAAGGCCGTCGCGCCCCAGATCACGTGCCCCTTCAGGTGGTAGACGGGGGTCGGGATCGACCGCCCCTTCCACGTCACGGCCCGCTCCTCGACGAGCGTCGGACCCATCAGCGCGCGGATGGGGACCTCGATGACCGAGTCGACCTCGCGCGGATCGTGCCGCAGGTCGAACGGGTACGGGAGCGCTCCGACGAACGCGCGGATCCGGAACCCGGTGAACGTCGTCACGCCCGGCAGCTCGCCGATCCGGAGGATGGCCTTCCGGGGGACGCCGATCTCCTCCTCCGTCTCCCGGATCGCCGTCTCCCACGGCGAGGCGTCGTCGAGCGCCTCCCTCCCTCCCGGGAACGCGATCTGCCCGCGGTGGCTCTCGACCGTCTCGCTCCGCTTCGTCAGGAGCGTCCAGAGCTCCCGGTCCCTCACGTAGAGGGGGACGAGGACGGCCGCGGGACGGGCGTCGGGCGTCCCCTCGGCGATCTCGCGGACCACGTCGGGAACCACCCACTCGCGCTCGAGCCGCCGCCGGATCTCGAGGATCCAGGGAGCGGCCTCGCTCACGGCTCCTCCTCGAGGAGCGCGTCCGAGCTCTTCCTCTCCCGGGCGTGCTTCTCTCCCCGCTTGACCGCCATCTGGAGCCACGCCTCGACGTAGCCGTCGAGGTCCCCGTCGAGGACCCGGTCGACGTCCCCCATCTCGAAGCCGGTCCGGTGGTCCTTCGCGAGGCGGTAGGGGGCGAGGACGTAGGAGCGGATCTGCGAGCCGAAGCCGATCTCCATCTTCACGCCCGCCCGCTTCTCCTCCACCGCGCGCTTCTCCTCGACGGCCCGCTGGTAGAGGCGCGACTTCAGCACCTTCATCGCGAAGTCCTTGTTCTTGTGCTGCGAGCGCTCGTTCTGGCAGGCGACGACGAGCCCGGTCGGGAGGTGCGTCAGCCGGACCGCGGAGTCGGTCTTGTTGACGTGCTGGCCCCCCTTGCCTCCGGCGCGGAACGTGTCGATCCGGAGGTCCTTGTCGAGGATCTCGATCTCGATCGTGTCGTCGACCTCGGGCGTCACGTACACCGACGCGAACGACGTGTGCCGGCGCGCCGCCGCGTCGAACGGGGAGATCCTCACGAGGCGGTGGACGCCGTGCTCGGCCTTCATGTGGCCGTAGGCGTACTCCCCCTCGAACCGGATCGTGGCGCTCTTGATCCCGGCCTCGTCCGCGTAGGAGACCTCGAGGACGTCGGTCTTCCACCCCTTCCGCTCGCCGTAGCGGAGGTACATCCGCATCAGCATCTCGGCCCAGTCCTGGGCCTCGGTGCCTCCCGTGCCGGCGTTGATCTCGAGGAGCGCGGGGAGCTCGTCCTCCGGCTCCGTCAGCTTGAAGCGCAGCTCGCGCTCGCGGGCCATGGCCTCGATCGCGGCCAGCGCCAGGTCGGCGTCCCGCTCGACGGCCTCACCCTCCCGAAGGAACTCGGCGAGGACTTCCAGCTCCTCCCGCTTCTCCCGGAAGGCCTTGTCGTCCCGGAGGACGACGTCGGCCCGGTTCAGCTTCTTCAGCGTCTCCTGGGCCGCCGCCGCGTCGTTCCAGAAGTCGGGCGCTCCGGTGCGCGCCTCGAGCTCGGCCTTCTCCTTCTCCGCGCGGCGGACGTCAAAGGTACCCCCGAAGCGCCTCGACCCTCGTGGCCAGCGCCGTCAGCTTCTCGATCCGTTCCTCGTTCATGCGCGGGGGTCCTTCCTGGTCAGACGTGGGAGGGCGCTCGGCGAGCCGACGCCCGGGCGCGGAGGATAGCCACGAGGAGCGCCGCGGCGCAAACGAGGGCCGGGGCGTCGCCGAGGCGCGTCGAGAGAGTCGTGTCCCCGCGCTGCGGCACGCGGAGCCGGCCGGCGATGCCGGCGCGCGCGCCCGGGCCGAGCCGGGCGAGGGTGCGCCCGCGCGCGTCGACCCAGCCGCTGATCCCCGTGACCGCCGCCCGGAGCATCGGCCGCCCCGTCTCGACGGCGCGGAAGACGGCCGCCTGCCAGTGCTGCTCCTGCGCGCCGCCGTCGCCGTACCAGGCGTCGTTCGTCAGCGTGAAGAGCGCGTCCGCGCCGGCGGCGACCTGCGCCCGCGTGATCCACGGGTAGACGACCTCGTAGCAGATCGCCCCGCCGAGGCGCACGCCGCCGCGCTCCAGCGGGATCGCCCGCGTCCCCGGAGTGAAGGCGCCCGGCGCCTCCTGGCTCACCTGGTTCACCCAGCCGAAGAGCGACGGGGCCGGCACGTACTCGCCGAACGGGACGAGGCGGAGCTTGTGGTACGGCTCCCCGACGGGGCCGCTCCCGTCGACGAGGAGCGCCGAGTTGAAGTACGGGGCGGCGGCGTCGAGGGGGGCGTCGGACCAGACCGTGTTGAAGAGGAGCGCGGTCCGCTCTTCCCGGCAGAGGCGCGTCAGGTCTTCGCGCAGCCCCTCCGACCACGGCCAGGCGAACGGCGTCGCGCTCTCGGGCCAGAGGACGATGTCGGCCGGCGCCTTCCGAAGGAGGGCGCGCGTCAGGCCGGTGACGTCGAAGTGGATCCGCTCGGCCGCCCCCGGCGCGTACCTCACGTCCTGCGGGACGTTCGGCTGGACGATGAGGACGCGGAGGGATCGGCCGCCGGCCGAGCTCTCCAGGCGCCCGAGACGCCACGTCCCGAACGCGAGCACCGCGAGGAGGACCGCCGCCGCCACCGCCGCGCCGGCGAGCCGCCCGCGTCCCGCCGACCGGATCGCCTCCGCGAGCGCGGCGTTCACGAGGACGACGAGGAACGAGACGAGCGCGGCCCCGCCGAGCGCCGCCGCCTGCGTCAGGACCGGCCACGGCGCGAGCGGGTAGGAGACGAGCGCCCACGGGAAGCCCGAGAAGGCGTAGGTCCGGACGAGCTCCTGCGCGACCCACGCGACCGGGAGGACGAGGAGCCGGGCCGCCACGGTTCGGGGCGCGGCCAGCGCCGCGGCCCAGCCCATCGCCGCGAAGGCGACGCTCGGGATGCAGGCGGCGATCAGGAGCGCCAGGGAGGCGAGCGGCGCCGAGAGCCCGCCGAAGCGGTGGACGACGTGGTAGATCCACGGGAACGTCGTCAGCCAGAACGCGACGCCGAAGAGCCCGCCGAGGAGGGCGCCCCGGCCGGGCGAGGCGCCGTGCAGCGCGAGGGCGAACGGGACGATCGCGACCGGCAGGAGGACGACGAGCGAGGCGTTCGGGAACGTCAGGCCGAGAAGGAGGCCGGACGCCAGCGCCGCCGCGGCCCGCGCGCGAAGGGATCCGAAGGTGAGAC
The DNA here is from genome assembly GCA_017999215.1 of Thermoanaerobaculia bacterium. Taxonomy (GTDB): domain Bacteria; phylum Acidobacteriota; class Thermoanaerobaculia; order UBA5066; family UBA5066; genus UBA5066. Next base: position 7,852 of record JAGOBQ010000056.1, on the reverse strand, counting down.
CCATGCCGCTCAGGAGAGGCGGCGCGCCAACTCGGCCAGCGCCTCCTCGGCCCGGTAGCTCGAACGGACGAACGGCCCGGCGAAGACGTACGAGAAGCCGAGCGCTTCGCCCGCGGCGCGGAGCGACTCGAAGCGCTCGGGCGTCGCGTAGGAGACGACCGGGAGGTTCCAGGCCGCCGGCCGGAGGTACTGCCCCACCGTCACGACGTCCACGCCAGCGGCGCGGAGCGCGCGGAAGACGTCGAGCACCTCGCCGTCCTCCTCGCCGAGGCCGAGCATCAGCCCCGACTTCGTCACGATGCCGGGGTGCCGCTCCTTCACGCGCGCCAGGAGCGCGACGGAGCGCCCGAAGACCGCCTTCGGCCGCACGGTCGGGTAGAGCCGCGGGACCGTCTCGACGTTGTGGTTGAAGACGTCCGGCCGGGCGTCGGCGACGAGGTCGATCGCGGCCTCGTCCCCCTGGAAGTCGGGCGTGAGGACCTCGACCGCCCGGCGGGGCTCGAGAGCCTTCACCGCCTCGACGACCCGCACCCAGTGAGCCGCGCCGCCGTCCGGGAGGTCGTCGCGGTCGACCGACGTGAGGACGACGTGCTCGAGCCCCATCTCGGCGACGGCGCGCGCGACGTTCGCCGGCTCCTCCGGGTCGAGGGCGGCGGGCCGGCCCGACGTCACGTTGCAGAACCCGCACGCGCGCGTGCAGACGTCTCCGCAGACGAGGAACGTCGCGGTCTTCCGCTCGAAGCACTCGCTCCGGTTCGGGCAGCGCGCCTCCTCGCAGACGGTGTGGAGGCCGCGCGTCCGCATCAGCGTCTTCAGCGCGTGGAGTCCCGCGAGCTTCACCTTGCGCTCGCGAATCCACGGGGGAAGCGCGGGCTCGCCCCGCACCGGGAGGGGACGGCTCATCTGCCGCCGGGGACGACGATCGGCCGGGTTCCGAGCTTCTCGACCGCCTGGACCTTCTTCGCCGCCGCTTCCGCCCGGGCCCGGTCGGGGTACGAGCCGACCCTCACGCGAAAGAGGCCCTTCTTCCCCGGGACGAGCGAGACGTCGGGGCGGAAGCCGTCGCGCTTCAGCTTCTTGGCGAGAGTGTCGGCCTTCTCCGCGCTGCTCGTGACGAGGAGCTGGACCCAGAACGGCCCCTCCTCCTCTCGCGCGGCGGCCGGCGCCGCTTCCCTCGGTACGGCCGTCGGCTCCGGCGCGAGCTCCTTCACGACCGGCACGGGCGCGGGCTCCTCCTTCACGACCGGCTCGGGGCGCGGGGTCGGCGCGGTCTCCCTCGTCCGGGAGGGCTCCGGGGAGGAGAAGCCGAGGGGAGCCTCGGTCGGCGCGGGCGTCGGGTTCGCGTCCGCGTCCTCGTCCGCCTCCGACCTCACGGGGAGGTCCGACTGCGCCGCGAGCGCCGTTACGGCGTCCGGCCCCCGCTTCGCCGCCGCCCCCGTCTTCATCCCGAAGAAGAACGAGAGGCCGAGGGCGGCGAGGAGGACGAGGAAGAACGCCGCGGCCTGCCGGCCCGTCACCGAGACCTGGTAGTGGACCGGCCCGTCCTTCTCCTCGGTCACTTCACGTCCTTCGCCATCTTCTGCCCGAGGAGGGCCATCATCTCGATCGGCACCGGGAAGAGGATCGTCGAGTTCTTCTCGGCGGCGATCTCGGTCAGGGTCTGCAGGTAGCGCAGCTGCATGGAGGCGGGCTCCGTGGCGATGACGTGGGCCGCCTCGGCGAGCTGCTTCGACGCCTCGAACTCGCCGGAGGCGTGGATGATCTTGGCACGCTTCTCGCGCTCGGCCTCCGCCTGCTTGGCCATCGCCCGCTGCATCTCGATCGGGAGGTCGACGGCCTTCACCTCGACCATCGTCACCTTGATCCCCCACGGGTCGGTGTGCTTGTCGAGGATCTCCTGGAGGCTCTCGTTCAGCTTCTCGCGCTCGGAGAGGAGCTCGTCGAGGGCGGCCTGGCCCAGGATGGAGCGGAGCGTCGTCTGGGCGAGCTGCGAGGTGGCGTACATGTAGTTCGCGACCTTGACGATGGCTCGGGCCGGGTCCATGACGTGGAAGTAGACGACGGCGTTCACCTTGACCGAGACGTTGTCCCGCGTGATGACGTCCTGCGGCGGGACGTCGAGCGTGATCGTCCGCAGGTCGACGCGGACCATCGTCTCGAACGGCCAGAAGATGAGCGTCAGGCCCGGGCCCTTCGGCGCCGGCGCGAGGCGGCCGAGCCAGAACGTGACGGCCCGCTCGTACTCGTTGAGGATGTTCACCCACTTCGACAGGAAGAAGATGACGACGAAGATCGCCGCGATGAAGATCGGGTTCGGAAGCATGTTCATGACTTCTCGCTCCGTGCCGTGGGCTTGACGAGGACCGCCAGACCGTCGACGCCGGTGACCTCGACGAGCTGACCGTCCGTGAGGGGTGCGGCGCTCCGGGCCTCCCAGAGCGCTCCGTCGACGAAGACTTTCAGTGCGCCCGCGGCGCCGACGCGGACCGGCGCCACCTGGCCGACGAGGACCGCGACGCCGGTCCGGTCGGGGAGGCGCTGGACGGAGAGGGCCATGAGGGAGAGGCCCGCGAGGATGACGGTCGTCACGACCGCCCCGCCCACCACGAACCAGAGCTCGGCCTTCGGCGCGAACTCGTCGCGGTGGAACAGCAGGACGGCCCCGAGGATGATCGAGACGCCGCCGGCGATCGCGAGGACGCCGTGGGTCGTGAACTTCACCTCGAGGAAGAAGAAGAGGACCCCGAGGAGGACGAGTCCGATCCCGACCCAGTTCGTCGGCAGGACGGACATCGCGAAGAACGCCAGGAGGAGACAGATGCTCCCGAGGACGCCCGGAAGGATCGCCCCGGGGTTCTGGAACTCGGAGTAGAGGCCGACGATGCCGATCAGGAAGAGGAGTCCCGCGACCATCGGGCTCGCGATGACGCCGAGCGCCTTCTCGAGCGGCGTCCTCGAAACCGTCCGCGAGGTGAACGCCCCGCTCGCGAGCGTCGCGTCGGGCTTCCCCACCCGCTTGATCGGCCTCCCGTCGAGCTGCTTCAGGAGGTCGGGGACGTCCCGGGCGATGATCTCGACGAGCCCCTTCGCCTTCGCCTCGGACTCCGAGTAGGAGAGCGCGTCGGAGATCGTCTTCACGGCGTCGTCCACCGGCCTCCCGCGCGGGACGACGAGCGACCTCACGAGAGCGGCGGCGTCCTCGCTCACCTTCTTGCCGATCGTCTTCGGCAGCTCCTCCCCGCCGCCGCCGACCGGAGAGGCCGCGCCGGCGTTCGTCCCGGGCGCCATCGCCGCGACGTCGCACGCCATCAGGATGATGAAGCCGGCCGAGGCGGCCTGGGAGCCGGGCGGGTGGACGAAGCCGATGACCGGGACCTCCGAGGAGAGGATCGACTTCGTGATCTCCCGGGTCGAGTCGAGCCGCCCGCCCGGGGTGTTGATCCGGAGGACGACGGCGGGGGCCCCTTCGGCGGCCGCCTCCTCGAAGACCCGCTTCAGGAACTCGGCCGTGACGGGGTTGATGTCCGTGTCGACGTCGACGACGACCACCTCCGTCCCCGCCCCGAACGCGGCCGGAGCGAGCAGAAGGAGCGAGACCGCGAGGAGGAGCCGTCGCATCGGCCGATTATAGGTTCGGCGTGCTACAACGCGGCGTGCGCTTCGCACTCGCCGACCTCCTGACGAGCGGGGCCGCGGCCCTCCTCCTCGTCACGGGCCTGGCCGGGGGCGTCCCGGCCTCGGCGCCCGCCGCGTTCGCGAAGGTCGCGGCGGCGCTCGTCCTCCCGCTCGTCTTCGCCGCGGTCCGGGGCCGGCGCCCCGCCCCGGGGTCCCTCCTGGCGAGCGTCGCCGACTTCGGGCCGATCCTCCCGCTCCTCCTCGTCTTCGACAACCTCGGCCCGTTCGTCCTCGCCGTCGGCTCGGTCGACCTGGACCCCCTCCTCGTCGCGGCGGACCGGCTCCTCTTCGGCGGCGACGACCCGACGCGGCTCCTCGAGCCGTTCCTGGGGCCTCCTGCCCTCGAGGTCCTCACCGTCTGTTACGCCCTCTACTACTTCCACCCCATCGTCCTCGGAGCGCTTCTCTGGAAAGACGACCTCCGGGAGAAGACTCCCGGCGCGCGCTTCCCCGCTTACGTCTTCGGAATGCTCCTCGTTTTCTACGTCAGCTACGCCGGCTACTTCCTCGTGCCGGCGATCGGCCCCCGCTTCACGGTGCCGCACGACGGTCCCCTTCCCCGCGGGACGGTGGCGAAGGCGATCGACGACACCCTCGATCGTCTCGAGACGAGCCGGCGGAACTGCTTCCCTTCGGGGCACACGATGGTGACGGTCGCGGTCCTCGTCGAGGCGGCCCGGCGGTCGCGGAAGACGTTCCTCGCCTTCCTTCCGTTCGCGACCGGCCTCGTCCTGGCCACGGTCGCCTGCCGGTACCACTACGTCGTCGACGTCCTCGCGGGCCTCGTCCTCGCGTTCGCGGTCGGCGGCCTCGCCCGGGCGGTCGCCCGGAGGGTCCGTCAGGAAGCCGACGGCACGGTCCTGGCGACGAGCCGGTAGCGCCGGTAGAGCCTCCCCTCGAAGACCTCGATCGGCTTCAGGAGGTCGAGGTTGTCCTCGAGGATCCAGGAGAACTCGACCGTCCTGAAGCCGGCCGCCATCGCCGCCTTGTAGCCCTCGAAGTAGCAGACGGCGTCGAGCCCCTTTCGCCGGTACTCGGGCAGGACCCCGAACGCCATGAGGCGGACCCGGTCGACCTTCTTCCGGCCGAGGAGGAACTTCAGCCACCCGAACGGCAAGAGGCGACCGCCCATCCGGATCAGGACCTGGTTGAAGTCGGGCATGCCGAGCATGAACGCGACCGGCCTCTCGCCCGACTCGACGAACCAGACGATCGGCGGGTAGAGGAGGTCCTTCAGCTTCTTCGCCATCGCGTCGATCTCTTCCGACGTCATCGGCACGAAGCCCCAGTTCCTCTCCCAGGCCGCGTTGTAGACCTCCTTGACCTTCGCGAGCTCCGCCGGGAACCGGTCCATCCGGATCGTCCGGAACGTCAGCTCGGGGTTCCTCCGGCGGACCGCGTCGGTGATCCGGCCGAGGCGGGCGAAGGAACGGTCGTCGATCGGCGCGAGGAGGGCGACGAGGTCCTTCTCCTTCGCGAAGCCGGCCGAGGCCACGAGGTCGAGGTAGTACGCCGGGTTCCAGGGCATCATCAGGACCGGGGGGCCCGGCTCGCTCTCGCCCGCGAGGAGGAAGCCGACCTCGTCGTTCATCGACGGGTTGACCGGCCCGCGAAGGCGGTCGCAGCCCGGCAGGAGAGCGCGCGCGGCCGTCTCGGCGGCGGCGAAGAGCGCCTTCGCCGCTTCCGGGTCGTCCTCGCATTCGAAGAAGCCGAAGAACGCCGTCCGGTCGCCGTGGACCCGGTTGTGCTCGTCGTCCGCGATCGCGGCGACGCGGCCGACGACCCGGCCGCCGCGCCGGGCGAGGAAGAGTGTCCGCCGGGCGTGGCCCCAGAACGGGTTCTTCGCCGGGTCGAGCATCCAGCGGACGTCCGACCGAAGCGGCGGCACCCAGTCGGGCTCGGACGCGAAGAGCCGGTACGGAAGCTCGACGAATTCGGCGAGGTCGCGCCGGGAGGAGACCTCGGCGACGGACAGCCCTTCGGCCACGCTCCGGTCCCTCCCGATCCGGCCCGGCCCCGGTCGGCGGCTAGCCGACGAGGCCAAGCTCGCGCCCGACTTTCTGGAACGACTCGAGGGCCCGCGTCAGGTGCTCTCTCCGGTGCGTCGCCATGTACGACGTCCGGATGAGGGCGCGTCCCGGCGGGCAGGCGGGGCTGACGACGGGGTTCACGAAGACCCCCTCCTCCTCGAGGCGCTTGGCCATCTTGAACGCGAGGTAGTCCTCTCCGACGACGATCGGGATGACCGGCGTCTCCGACTCGCCGCAGTCGAATCCGATCGCGCGGAGGCTCGTCATCATGAAGCGGGTGTTGTCCCAGAGGTGCTGCCGCCGCTCCGGCTCCGCCTCGATGATGTCGAGCGCGGCGAGGACGGCGCCGATCGACGCCGGAGGGGGCGCCGCCGTGAAGATGAGCGCCCGCGCCTTGTGCTGGATGTACTTGACGACGTCGGCGTCGGCCACGATGAAGCCGCCGATGGCCGCCAGCGACTTCGAGAACGTCCCCATGATCAGGTCCGTGCGGTCCTCGATGCCGAAGTGCTCCGCCGTCCCGCGTCCGGTCTTCCCGAGGACGCCGATGCCGTGGGCGTCGTCGATCATGAACGCCATCCCGTACTCGGCGCAGATCTCGGCGTAGGCCGGCGCCGGGGCGATGTCGCCCTCCATCGAGAACACGCCGTCCACGACCAGCAGCTTCCCTCCCTTGTCGGGGTGGGCGTTCAGGAGCCGGACGAGGTCGTCGGGGTCGTTGTGCTTGAACTTCCGGACCTCCGCCCCGATGGCCAGGCGCGCCCCGTCGTAGATGCAGGCGTGGTCCTGGCGGTCGAGGTAGATCGTGTCGCCCTTCCCGGGGAGGGTCCCGATCGCCCCCAGGTTCGCGAGGAACCCGGTGGAGAACGTGATGCAGGCCGGCTTCCGCATGAACGCGGCCAGCCGCTCCTCGAGCTTCACGTGGATGTCGAGCGTCCCGTTCAGGAAGCGGCTGCCCGCACAACCGGCGCCGTACTTCTTCACCGCCGCGATCGCCGCTTCCTTGACCTTCGGGTGGGAGGCCAGGCCGAGGTAGTTGTTCGAACCCAGCATCACCATCTCGTGGCCATCCATGGTGACCACCGGGTCCTGCCCCGATTCGAGCATCCGGAAATAGGTCCAGACGCCGGCCGCCTTGATCTCGTCGGGCACCGTGTACCGGCGCGTCTTGTCCAGGATCGAGACCCGCTCCCGAACAGGGGCGGCGACCGCGGGCTTGAGCGCGGAACTCCTCATACTCCTCCGCCAGCGTCGCCGCCCACCGGGGCCTTCCGGGCGACCCGCAAACGTCGTCGATCTTAGCACCGGCCCCGGTCCCCGCCCCGGGCCGGTCCCCGGAGGCCAAGATCCGGCCCGGGGAAGCCGGAGGACCCCCGCGGAGCCGTTCTTCCGAAGCCGGGCCTCGGTCCCCTCCCGGGGAGCCGGACCGGCCATTCGCTCCGCACCGAGGGCGGGAACGCCTCTCCGCCGGTACAATCCCGCGTTGCCCTCGGCGTCGCGGAGCGCGGCTCCAGCGGCCCACCGGCGAAAAGGGAGGTTCCCAACGACATGAGCGTAAGTCAGCTCGCGAAGTCCATCGCGGAGTCGCCGACGCTCCGCCTGAACGAGCAGGCCCGGCTCCTGCGCGAGAAGGGCGAGGCGGTCGTCCATCTCGGCGCGGGCGAGCCGAAGAACAAGGCTCCGATCGCCGCGATCCTCGCGGCTGCGTCGAAGCTGAACACCGGCGACGTCAAGTACACGCCGGCGGACGGCACGCCGGGATTGAAGAAGCAGATCATCCGGTACACCGAGGAGAACTACGACCGCGTCGTCGCCCCCGAAAACGTCATCGTCTCGGCCGGGGCGAAGCAGTCGGTCTTCAACATCCTCTACTCGGTCCTGAACCCGCAGGACGAAGTCGTCATCCTCGCCCCGTACTGGGTCAGCTACCCCGAGATGGTGAAGATGTGCTACGGCGTCCCGGTCATCGTGAAGGCCGAGGACGGCGGCTTCGTGCCGCGCCCGGAGGACATCGAGAAGTCCGTCGGCTCCGCGACGCGCGTCATCATCTGCAACAGCCCGAACAACCCCTCGGGCGTCCTCTACCCCGAGAGCCTCGTCTCCTGGCTCGTCGACTTCTGCGAGCGCAAGGGGATCTGGCTGATCAT
>JAGOBQ010000055.1 GCA_017999215.1 Thermoanaerobaculia bacterium | reverse complement strand
CTACGAGGTCAGCTTCACCCGCTACTTCTACAAGCCGCAGCCGCTCCGGACCCTCGAGGAGATCCGCGCCGACATCCTCGCCGTGACGAAGGAGACCGAGGGGCTCCTCGAGTCGATCCTCGGAAAAGGCCTCTGAGCGATGTCGACGCAGCGCTACTCCGTCACACCTCACCCCATCGAGACTCTCCTCACCTGGGTCAAGTCGGGCGAGATCGCCATCCCCGAGATCCAGCGCCCGTTCGTCTGGGACGCGACGAAGGTGAGGAACCTCCTCGACTCCCTCTACCAGGGCTACCCGGTCGGCTACCTCATCGCCTGGCGTAACCCGACCATCAAGCTCAAGGACGGCACGGCGTCGGCCGGCAAGCGAATCCTCATCGACGGCCAGCAGCGCGTCACGGCCCTCATGGCGGCGCTCCTCGGGCGGGAGGTCCTGACGAAGGACTACGAGACCGTCCGGATCCGGATCGCCTTTCACCCGCTCGAGGAGAAGTTCGAGGTCGCAAACCCCGCCATCCGGAAGGACGCCGCCTGGATCGAGGACGTGGCGATGGTCTTCGCGCCGGAGTCGGACCTGATCGAGCTGACCGAGGGGTACATCGAGAAGAACCCGGACGCCGACCGCAAGAAGGTCGGGAAGGTCCTCCAGAAGCTGACGAAGATCGTCAACAACCACGTCGGCATCATCGAGCTGGCCGAGGACCTCGACATCGAGACGGTCACCGAGATCTTCATCCGGGTGAACTCCGCCGGAGCCGAGCTCTCCCAGGCCGATTTCGCGATGTCGAAGATCGCCGTCAACGAGACGTATGGAGGAAACCTCCTCCGGAAGGCGATCGACTACTTCTGCCACCTCGCCGTCGCCCCCGAGTTTCTCCCGGCGATTCAGAAGGGCGACAAAGCCTTCGCCGCCTCCGAGTTCTTCCCGAAGATGTCCTGGCTGAAGGACGTCAACGACGACATCTACGACCCCTCCTACACCGACATGCTCCGCGTCGCCTTCACCTCGGAGTTCCGGCGCGGCAAGCTCCAGGACCTCGTCGCCCTCCTCTCGGGGCGCAATTTCGAGACGAAGCAGTACGAGGAGGCGATCGCCGAGGAGGCCTTCGGCGGCCTCAAGCGCGGCGTCCTCCAGTTCATCAACAAGACCCACTTCGACCGGATCACGATGATCCTCCGGTCCGCCGGTTTCGTGACGAGAGAGCTGATCGGCGGCCAGAACGCCGTCAACTTCGCCTACATTCTCTACCTCCGCGGCCGGGCCGACGGCCTCCCCGCAGCGGACCTCGAGCGGCTCGTGAGGCGCTGGTACGCGATGTCGGTCCTGAAGTCGCGATACACCGGTTCGCCCGAGACGATGTTCGACTACGACATCCGGCAGATCGCCGCGCAGGGCCTCGCGTCCTACGTCGAAACCGTGGTCGCGACCGAGCTGCCCGACACCTTCTGGACCGGGATGCTCCCGACCGTCATGGACACATCGTCCGCCCAGAGCCCCTACTTCCTCGCCTACAAGGCCGCGCAGGTGAAGCTCGGGGACAAGGGCTTCCTTTCCCGCGACATCACCGCCCTCGACCTCCTCCTGAACCGGAGCGACGTCCACCACGTCTACCCCCGGAACTTCCTCAAGGGCAAGGGCCTCTCCCGCGGCCGCTACAACCAGATCGCGAACTTCGTCCTCGCACAGAGCGAGATCAACATCGCCATCGGCGACAGGGCTCCCGAGAACTACTTCGGCGAGCTGGCCGAGCAGGCGGCCGGCGGGCCGAAGAAGTACGGCAACCTGACGACCCGCGACGAGCTGGCCGCCAACCTCCGGATGAGCTGCCTCCCGGAGTCGCTCCTCGACGGCGAGATTCCGGCGTACGACGACTTCCTCGCCGAACGGCGGCGTCTCATGGCCCAGAAGCTGAAGACCTGGTTCGAGGCGCTCTGAGATGCTCGACGGCCTGAAGCCGTACCCGGCGTACAAGGAGTCGGGGGTGCCGTGGCTGGGGAAGGTGCCGGAGCACTGGGAGGTGCTCCGCGCCCGCTATTTGTTTCGAGAAGTCGACGTCAGGTCGGCGACCGGAGCGGAGACGCACTTGTCGATGTCTCAGCGACACGGCCTGATTCGCAGCGCTGATCTGGCTGAGCGCCGGCTGGTCTCAGAATCATATGTTGGGGCGAAGGTCTGCGAGGCAGACGATCTCGTGCTCAATCGACTAAAGGCCCATCTCGGCGTGTTTGCGCGCGCGTCCGAACCAGGGCTCGTGAGCCCCGACTACACAGTCCTCCGACCTCTTTGCACGAGGGCGCTCTCGCCCTTTTTCGAGTACCTGCTGAAGTCTCACGCGTCGAGGCAGGAACTCAGATCAAGGGCGAAGGGCCTTGTTGAAGGATTCTGGCGACTGTACACGGACGACTTCTATTCGATCGCCGTGCCGGCGCCCCCACCTGACGAACAGCGCGCGATCACTCGCTTCCTCGATCACGTCGACCGTCGGACTCGACGTTACGCCCGGAGTAGACGCAAGCTCATCGAGATCCTCGAAGAGAGGGCGAAGACCGTAGTGCGCGAGCTGGTCACCCGTGGCGTCGGGCCTGCCCGCCGTCTTGTGCCACGCGGCGTCGGCTGGCTTGGCGGAGTCCCCGCTCATTGGGACGTCAGACCCCTCCGCCGGTGTGCTCGGCCGTTGGGCGGCATGACCCCGAGCATGGCGGATCGTTCTCTCTGGGGAGGCGACATCCCTTGGGTCACTCCAAAGGACATGAAGCAGCCTCGGATCAAAGACTCGATCGATCACGTCACGCACAAGGCCCTTTCCGTCACGTCGCTGACCGAGGTCCCCGCACCCGCGGTCCTCCTGGTGGTTCGAGGAATGATCCTCGCTCGGACGATTCCAATCGCCGTCACGGAGGGACCTGTGACGGTGAACCAGGATATGAAGGCGCTTCTTCCGGTCGCCGACGTTGACGCCGACTTCCTCGCACTGGCCCTGGTCGCGGCCCGAGACGAGCTCACGACCATGATTGATGAAGCAGGGCATGGAACGAAGCGGCTTCCCATGGACCGGTGGCGCGATCTGCCGATTCCGGTTCCTCCCGTCGCGGAGCAGCAGGAGGTAGTCCGGCAGATCGCTCATGCAACATCCGATCTTGCTCGGGCCATCGCCGCGATCAGGCGCGAAGTCGTGCTCCTCAAGGAGTTTCAGGAACGGCTCATCGCGGATGCTGTCACGGGCAGGCTGGACGTGCGGGCGGCTCAGTCGTCGCTACCACCGGATGTCGAGGTTAACGACGAAACCGAGACCATCGAGGAAGCACAGGACGACGCAGCAGGCGAGTTGGCGGAAGACATCTCGCCGTCCGAGGCTGACGCATGACGACGACCTTCCTCTTCGACCGTCCATGGACACACCTTACGGCCGCCGTCCGCGAGTCCCGCGTCCCGGTCCACGCCGCGGTCGCGTACTACGGGAAGGGCGCCGGGCGGCTCCTCCCGCTTTCGAAGGGCAGCCGTCTCGTCGTCGATGCGAGTGAGCACGCCGTGTCGAGCGGCCAGACGAGCCCGAAAGACCTCCTTGCGGCTCATCGGAAGGGAGTCCGGGTCTTCAGCGTCCGGAACCTCCACGCGAAGGTCTTCGTGGTCGGACGCCGGGCCTTCGTCGGCTCGACGAACGCCTCGATGCACTCGAAGGACGGCCTCGTCGAGGCGATCCTCGAGACGTCTGACGCCGGTGCGGTCTCGGCGGCGCGCGAGTTCATCAACGACCACTGCCGGGAGGAGCTCGGGCCGAGGGCTCTCGCCGTCCTTCAGAAGCTCTACCGTGAACCGCTGATCCCGGGTGGGAAGAGGACGCCGAAGCGAAAGGCGAGGGGCGTCGCGGCGCTGCACTCTCCCCTCCGCCTGGCGCAGCTCAGACTCATCGAGTGGACCGAGGAAGACCAGAAGACGCATGAGGCAGGCCTCGCCGAGGCGAAGCGTCGGCGGAAGAAGCGAGCATCGACGGTCGAGAGCTACCGTCTCGTCGGGTCTCGCCTTCCGGCTCTGTTCGACGACGTCATCCAGATCACGGACGAAGGAGACGGCTCCCCGCTCGTCGCGCCGCCCGGGAAGGTGATCCACCTGCGGAAACACCGAGCGGGATCGCGACCGGGTACGTTCGTCTACCTCGAGATGCCTTCGGCCTACCGTCGGGTCCGCCAGGATGCCCTCGCGAAGCGCCTCGGCCGCGGGTGGAAGAAGCTGCTCGCCCGGGACGGCCTCGTCCGGAACGCGGAGGCGGCGGCGTCGCTGCGATCGGCGCTCAAGGTGAGCTGAGGGTCGAGCGAGAGGCTCGAGAGCGATGCTCACGCGCCTGGCGCCTGAAATCGTTCCCGATTCGGGTATGATTCTTCCCGAAATGGGAAGGGTTTCGACTCCACCCCGGAAGGGCCTCGCGGATGCGCTCTTCACGCCGGTCCAGCAGCGCGTCCTCGGCCTCCTGTTCGGCCAGCCGGAGCGCCGCTTCCAGAGCGGCGAGCTGATTCGCCTCGCGCACGGTGGAACGGGCGCTGTCCACCGGCAGCTCGAACGCCTCGCCGACTCGGGCCTCGTGACCGTGACGCGGACGGGAAACCAGAAGCATTACCAGGCAAGAGAGAACAGCCCGGTCTTCGCCGAGCTGCACGGGCTCGTCGTCAAGACGGTCGGGCTCGTCGAGCCCATCCGCAGGGCGCTCGCACCCTTCGAGCCGCGCATCCGGGCCGCCTTCGTCTTCGGTTCCATCGCGAAGAGGACGGAGACGGCCTCGAGCGACATCGACCTCCTCGTCCTCTCGGAGACGCTCGCCTACTCCGACCTCTTCGACGCCCTCCAGGCCGCCGAGGCCGTCCTCGCCCGTTCGATCAACCCGACGGTCCTGACGCCCGCCGACTGGCAGCTCCGCCGCGCCGAGCCCGACTCCTTCGCCTCGCGCATCGCCTCGCAGCCCCGCATCTTCGTGATCGGAGGCGACGATGACCTCGGCTGAGCGATGCCGACCGCGGCGGGTAGGAGACGGATTCCGCTCGACCGTGCGTATGATTCATGCGTCAGTTCAGGCAGCTGGCCCTGATCGGCCGAGATGAAACCCGCGAGGGGTTACGAGATGCCGTTCTCAGACACCGAGCTGGACGCGATCCTCACCGATGGGACGAAGCGCATCGAGGGCGATATTGCGTGGGCGGACGATGAGGATCACTCCCCGTCGTCAGAGTTCAGAGTCGAAGTCCGGTCGAGCTCGGGCTGGCCGCTGTTCGTCAGAGGCAGCATCAATGCTCACGCGGGGACGCTGACGTTTGCCCTCATCCTGAAGACAGAGGGGCGCATCTACGCCCTCGATCTCGGGAAGGACCATCACAACCCTCAGTGCAACCAGGTCGGAGAGAAGCACAAGCACAGATGGACCCAGCGCTATCGCGACAAGGAGGCGTACGTCCCATCTGACATTCAGGCCCCCGTGAATGACCCTTGCGCCGTCTGGACCGAGTTCTGCATCGAGGCGCGCATCACGCACAACGGAACGCTTGCCACCCCTCCCGTCCGGCAGCAGGAGCTGTTCTGATGAGCGAGCAGTCGATCTGCAGAGAAATCACGGCCGGCGTAGGCGAACTCTTCCAGTGCTCGCCTCACGGCGATTACGAACGCGTTCGGACGCCATTCCTTTATCCCGACGGCGACAACATCGACCTTTTCTGCCAGCGCTCCGCAGAGACGCTCACGGTCTCCGACCTCGGCGAGACGACCCGATGGCTCCGGATGCAGTCGGTGTCACCTCGACGTTCGCCGAAACAGCGAGCCCTGATCGAGGACACCTGCCTCACGCACGGCGTCGAGTTCTACCGCGGGATGCTCATCGCACGGGTTCGGCCGGGGGACGCGATCGCGCCGGTCATCACGCGCGTCGGGCAGGCTGCCCTGCGAGTGGCGGACCTGTGGTTCACCTTCCGGACTCGCTCGGTGGAGTCCATTGCCGACGAGGTATCGGACTTCCTCATCGAGCGAAACCTCCGGTTCGAGAGAGGAAGCAAGCTCGCTGGCCGCTCGGGCCGAACCTGGTTCCCGGACTTCCACGTCCGCGCGCCGCTCAGGAGCTCGCTCGTCTACGTGCTGAGCACTGGCACACGATCTGCTGCTCGGTCCGTTAGCGAACACGTTCTGGCTGCCTGGTACGACCTGAACCACCTCGCAGCCGGGCCGGAAGCGCTTCGGTTCGTCTCGCTTTTCGACGACACCGCCGACGTCTGGGCCGCTGAGGACTTCTCGCTCGTCGAGGGCCTGTCGACGATCGCTCGCTGGTCGCGACCCGACGAGTTCGCGGACCTGCTGGCCGAGGCCGCCTGACCGTTCGCGCGTTCGTGATCGGATGGGACGATGACCTTGGCTGAGCTCGAGAACCTCGCGCGATTCGCCAAGCTGGAAGCGGAACCGCCTTCGCTCTGCAAGAGCGCGGTGCTCACCGCCCTGCGGGCGCTCGGCCCGTTCGAAGGGGCCGAGAGACCGTGACCGGCCCCGGAGGGCGGAACAGCGAGAAATGGCGACTATCGCGGTACTTGACGGGAGAGCGCCGTTTCGACGCGTCGGTGCTCGACCACGAGCACAACCCATTGTGCTACATGCGGATACACAGAGCTCTGGTACTTGACGGGTACTTGATGGAGGGCCTTGGGCCGAGCCGATGAGCCCACATACCGACACCTCAGAGAAGGGCCTCGAGACCATCATCGTCACGGCTCTCACCGGCCAGGCCCCTCCTCCGCTACCGAACGCGGAGGACGCCGTTGAGCGGCCGGCTGTGTACGGCGCCGGATGGCTCCTCGGGGACGCGAGCGAATACGACCGGGAGTACTGCGTCGACCTCTTCCAGCTCCGGGCGTTCCTCCTCGCCACGCAGCCAAACGCCGCCGAAGCCCTCGAGGTGGACAAGGACGGGCCGGTGAGGCGGAAACTCCTCGCACGAATCCAGGGCGAGGTGAGCAGGCGGGGCGTCCTCGACGTCCTGCGCCATGGCGTCAAGCACGGTCCGATCAGCCTCGACCTCTTTTACGGCTCTCCGTCTCCCGGCAACGTCGCGGCCGCCGAGCGCTTCCGGAAGAATCGGTTCTCCGTGACGCGGCAGCTCCGGTATAGCCGCGACGAGACCCAGCTCGCCCTCGACCTCGGCCTCTTCGTGAACGGCCTCCCCATCGCGACCTTCGAGCTGAAGAACAGCCTGACGAAGCAGACGGTGGCGGACGCCGTCCAGCAGTACCAGCGAGACCGGGACCCGCGTGAGCGCCTCTTCGAGCTGGGGCGCTGCGCCGTCCACTTCGCCGTGGACGACCACGAGGTCCGCTTCTGCACGCACCTGAAGGGGAAGGGCTCCTGGTTCCTCCCCTTCAACCAGGGCTGGAACGACGGCGCCGGGAACCCGCCGAACCCGAACGGCCTGAAGACGGACTACCTCTGGAAGAAGATCCTGACGCGGGAGAGCCTGACCGAGATCCTCGAGAGCTACGCCCACCTCGTCGAAAGCAGGAACGAATCGACCGGGAAGAAGAGCCGAACCCAGGTCTGGCCCCGATACCACCAGCTCGACGTCGTGAGGAGGCTCCTCGCCGACGCCCGGGGGCATGGCGCCGGCCGGCGCTACCTGATCCAGCACTCCGCGGGGAGCGGCAAGTCGAACTCCATCGCCTGGCTCGTCCACCAGCTCATCGGTCTTCGGCGCGAGGGCGCAACGGAGGCCCCGCACGTCTTCGACTCGATCATCGTCGTCACCGACCGGACGATTCTCGACCGGCAGATCCGCGACACCATCAAGTCGTTCGCGCAGGTCGCGGCGACGGTCGGGCACGCCGAGAGCTCCGGGGACCTGCGGAAGCTCATCGAGTCGGGGAAGAAGATCATCGTCTCGACTGTCCAGAAATTCCCGCACATCCTCGACGAGATCGGGACGGAGCACCGGGCGCGGACGTTCGCCATCGTGATCGACGAGGCTCACTCGAGCCAGGGTGGACGCACCTCCTCGGCCCTGAACATGGCTCTCTCCGTCGGCGGTGAGAAGGACGACGAGGAGACGACCGAGGACCGGATCAACCGGATCATGGAGGCGCGGAAGCTCCTCCCGAACGCGAGCTACTTCGCGTTCACGGCGACGCCGAAGAACAAGACCCTCGAGATCTTCGGAGAGCCGCACCCGGAGGGCGGGGAGACGAAGCGCCGCCCCTTCCACGTCTACACGATGAAGCAGGCGATCGACGAGGGCTTCATCCTCGACGTCCTGCGCAGCTACACGCCGATCGAGAGCTACTACCGGCTCATCAAGACGATTCCCGGCGACCCCGAGTTCGACACGAAGCGGGCCCGGAAGAAGCTCCGGCGCTACGTGGAAGGCCACGAGCACGCCATTCGGCTGAAGGCCGAGATCATCGTCGACCACTTCCACGAGCAGGTGCTCGACCTGCAGAAGATCGGCGGCCAGGCCCGCGCCATGGTCGTCACGACCGGAATCGAGCGGGCGCTCCAGTACTTCCACGCGATCCGGGACTACCTCGCCGAGCGCAAGAGCCCGTACCGGGCAATCGTGGCCTTCTCGGGGGAGCACGACTTCGGCGGCGTTCCGGTCACGGAGGCCACGCTCAACGGCTTTCCGTCGAACAGCATCGCCGAGAAGATCCGGACGGACCCGTACCGCTTCCTCGTCTGCGCCGACAAGTTCCAGACCGGCTACGACGAGCCGCTTCTCCACACGATGTACGTCGACAAGGTGCTCTCGGGCATCAAGGCCGTCCAGACCCTTTCACGGTTGAACCGCGCGCACCCGCTGAAGCACGATGTCTTCGTCCTCGACTTCATGAACGACGCGGACACGATCCGCGACGCGTTCGCCGACTACTACCGGACGACCCTGCTCTCCCAGGAGACCGACCCGAACAAGCTGCACGACCTGAAAGCCGCGCTGGACGGGGCCGAGGTCTACACGTCCGCACAGGTCGACGGCGTCGTCGAGCTCTACCTCGGCGGGGCCGACCGGGACCGCCTCGACCCGATTCTCGACGCCTGCGTCGCCACCTACCGCCAGGAGCTGGACGAGGACGGGCAGGTCGACTTCAAGGGGAAGGCGAAGGCCTTCGCCCGGATCTACGCGTTCCTCGCCTCCGTGCTTCCCTACAACGACCCGGAGTGGGAGAAGCTCTCGATCTTCCTCGGCTTCCTGATCCCGAAGCTCCCGGCGCCGCAGGAGGACGACCTCTCGAAGGGAATCCTCGAGCTGATCGACATGGACAGCTACCGGGTCGAGAAGCGGGCCTCGATGAAGATCCAGCTTCCCGACACGGACGCCGAGATCGAGCCCGTCCCGACGAGCGGGGGCGGCCACAAGCCGGAGCCCGAGATGGACCGCCTGTCGAACATCCTGAAGACCTTCAACGACCAGTTCGGGAGCATCCCCTGGACCGACGCGGACCGGGTCCACCACCTCATCACGACGGAGATTCCGGCCAAGGTCGCGGCCGACGTCGCCTACCAGAACGCCACGAGGAACTCTGACCGGCAGAACGCGAAGATCGAGCATGACAAGGCCCTCGCCCGGGTCATGACGGCTCTACTGAAGGACGACACCCAGCTCTTCAAGCAGTTCAGCGACAACGACTCGTTCCGGCGCTGGCTGACGGACACGGTGTTCGGGATGACGTACGCGCCGGGGAGGCCGGAGGCAGGCGCCGGGACCTGAGGCGGCAGCCGGCTCGGTGCCTTCAGTGCTCGCGCCGGTGGAGCAGGAGGGCTTCCCGGGTGGATGCCAGCCTCGCGAACGGTCCGCCGAAGAGGACGAACACCCGGGCCTCGTTCAGCCGGAGGGTCCCGGGCTGGGCCCGCCGCGCCCGTATCATGCCGCTTCCCATGAGGCAGCCCTCCATGTCCTTGTCCGCGGCGCGCCGCGTCGCGCTATGGGCACAGGGGTTCGGAAGGCCGCGCCCGGCGAGGGCCGTCACCGGCGCCGACGTCGTGAGGACGACTCGCGCGGTTGGCCTTCTTCAGCTCGATTCGGTGAACGTGCTCGTACGTTCGCACTACCTGCCGGTCTTCTCGCGGCTCGGTCCCTACGAGCGGGACCGGCTGGACCACGCGGCCTATTCGAGCCGCCGCCGGCTGTTCGAGTACTGGGGTCACGCGGCCTCGCTGATTCCCGTGGAGCTGCAGCCCCTATTTCGCTGGCGGATGGAGCGCGCGAAGAGGGGCGAGGGCTCGTGGAGCAGCCTCGCGCGTATCGGCCGCGAGCACGCGGCGTTCTGCAAGCAAGTGCTCGCCGAGGTCCGCGACCGCGGGCCGATCGGGATCTCGGAGCTGGCCGCTTCAGGCGCGCGCAAGGCTGGCTGGTGGGAGTGGAGCGAGGGCAAGCTGGCGCTCGAGTGGCTGTTCTGGACGGGCCAGGTCAGCACGCACGGGCGGCGCCATTTCGAGCGGATCTACGACCTGACCGAGCGCGTGCTGCCGCGTGCGGTGATCGAGGCGCCGACGCCCGAGCCCGCGGAGGCGCAGAGAGAGCTGCTTCGAATCGCGATCAAGGCCCTCGGCGTGGCCACCGGGCGAGATCTCGCCGACTACTTCCGGCTGCCCGCGGCCGACGCCAGGGTGCGGATCGCCGAGCTCGTCGAGTCCGGCGACCTCGTGGCGGTCGCCGTCGAGGGCTGGGATCGGCCGGCGTTCCTCGATCCGCGAGCCCGCGTACCGCGAAGGGTCGAGGCCCGGGCGCTGCTGTCGCCGTTCGATTCGCTCGTCTGGGAGCGCAGCCGCACCGAGCATCTGTTCGGCTTTCGCTATCGGCTCGAGATCTACACGCCATCCCATCGGCGCGTCCACGGCTACTACGTGCTGCCCTTCCTCCTGGGCGAGAGGCTCGTCGCGAGGGTGGACCTGAAATCGGACCGCGCGCGCGGCGCGCTCCGTGTCATGCGGGCGCAATGCGAGCCTTGGGCCGATGAGGTCTCCGTGGCCGGGCCGCTCAGGGACGAGCTCCAGATACTCGCCGGGTGGCTTGGCGTCGACAGTGAGGTCGTGTCCCGCCGCCGTGGCTTTACACGACTCCTACGCTAGCCGCAGGGCCCTCTCCTTTCATGCCTCGAGGCAGGTCTTCGCCGCTCGACGAGATCGCCGTCTGGAAGTAGCAGGGGCGCCGGTCTCCCGGCGCCCCGTTCAGCCTTCCGTGCCCTCCGGCCCGCCGCGGGGCCGCCCCCGCCGCCGGGCCTTCACCGCCTCCCGGAGGAGGTACTCGATCTGGCCGTTCGCGCTCCGGAGCTCGTCCGCCGCCCACCGCTCGAGCTCGGCGAAGAGGGCGGGGTCGATCCGGAGGAGGAAGGCCTTTCGGGACTCCCCGGGGGGCGGCGGTCCGGCGGCGCGGCTCGGCATCTCTCCTCAGGCGTAGAGGGTCCCGGCGTTGACGACCGGGTGGACCTCGGTGTCCCCGCAGAGGACGACCATCAGGTTGCTGACCATCGCGGCCTTCCGCTCGTCGTCGAGCGTCAGGACGTTCTTCTCGGCGAGCTCCTTGAGCGCCATCTCGACCATCGAGACGGCGCCGTGGACGATCTTCTGCCGCGCGGCGATGACCGCCTCGGCCTGCTGGCGCCGGAGCATCGCCTGGGCGATCTCGGGGGCGTACGCGAGGTGGGTGAGGCGCGCCTCCTCGACGACGACGCCCGCCTTCGCGAGCCGCTCGTGGAGCTCCGTCTTCAGCGCGGCCGAGACCTCCTCGACGTTCGTCCGGAGCGTGATCTCGTCCTCCTCGCCGTGGTCGTAGCTGTAGAGGCTCGCGATGTGCCGGAGAGCCGATTCGCTCTGGGTCTCGACGTACTTTTCGTAGTCGTCCACGTCGAACATCGCCATGGCGGTGTCCTGGACGCGCCAGATGACGACCGCGGCGATCTCGATCGGATTCCCCCCCTTGTCGTTCACCTTCAGGCGCTGGCCGTTCAGCGTCCGGGCGCGGAGGGAGATCCGGTTCCGCTTCGCGGAACGGCGCCCGGCCGCCTGCGCCGCGTGGACGGCGATCGCCGTCGCGTTCGCGCCGTGCCCCTCGGCGGTCGTCGCCGCGGCCGCGGCGGCGGTGCCCGAGCCGTTCGAGTAGAACGGGTTCCCCCAGTGGAAGCCCGCCTCCCGGACGGTCCCCTTGTAGGCGCCGAACAGGACGAGGACCCGGGCCTCGTTCGGCTGGAGCGTGAAGAAGCCGGTGACGAAGACGATCCAGGCGGGGAGTCCGAGGAGGGAGACGACGAAGGGGAGGACGTAGGGGTCCCCCTTCGCCTGCACGCCGGCGGCGATCGACCAGACGAAGAGGCCGATGTCCGCGGCGAGGAGGAGAAGGGCGAAGACGAGCATCGGCCACCCGTTGTGGACCGTCGCCGGAGCTTCCCGGTTGACGTTCAGGGTGTTCGGTTTCATGGCGCGACCTCCTGTCGGCTGCTACCGGAGTGATATCACCATGAAATACGCGTCGTCAACCGAAGGGTTTCCGGCGCGAGGGGGCATCGGGCGGGTCGCCTCACCCGTTCGGGGGATGCACGGCCCGTCCGGAGTGTGGATAGTCGGCGCCGAGAAACCCCAGCGAGTGCGGCGGCGGGCTTTCGTTCGGGAGGTCGATACGTCGGTTTCGTCGAGCGGCGGGCGGGACGGTGGAGGCGGTCGCGGCGGGCCGCGGCCGCCGGCCTGCGACACCTGCACGGTCGTCCGCGACGTCGCCGCGGAGAAGGCGCGCATGGCGGTCTGGCTCGCCCACGAGCTCCGGACGCCGCTCAACTGCGTCCTCGGCTACGCGGAGCTCCTCTGCGACCAGCTCGAGGCGCCCGAGGCCGCGCCGCTCCTCGCGGACGCCCTCCGGGTCCGCGACCTCGCCCTGCACCAGATCGCCCTCCTCGAGGACGTCCTCGACCTGGCGCGCCTCGAGCACGGGGGGGTGAGGCTGGAGCTCGGGCCGGTCGAGGCGATCGGGGTCCTGAAGCAGGTTGCCGAGGCGGCGCTCCCGCTCGTCCGGCGCGGCGGGAACCGGATCCTCCTCCTCGCCGACGGCGAGGCCTGGACGCTCGCCGACGAGACCCGGCTCCGCCAGGTCCTGCTCAACCTCGTGGGGAATGCGGCGAAATTCACGCGCGACGGACTCGTCACGCTCGGGGCGGGGCGCGCGAACGGCTCCGTCTGCCTCCACGTGAGCGACACGGGGAGCGGGATGACGCCCGAGGAGGCGGACCGGGTCTTCCTCCCGTTCCAGCAGGCGAATGCCGCCGTGGCGGCGCTGCACGGCGGGACGGGTCTCGGCCTCTCGATCTCGAGGGAGCTCTGCGAGCGGATGGGGGGCTCGGTCCGCCTGACGACCTCGCCCGGGGAGGGCACGACGTTCACCGTCACGCTCCCCGCGGCTCCCCGGCCGGAGGCCTCCGCCTCCTGACGACGCGCTACCGGGTTTCGACCCCCTCCGTCGCCGTAACCTTCAACGTCTGCGTGCTGCGGGCCTCGCCGTACGTCACCGTCACGCGGTAGTCGCC
>JAGOBQ010000481.1 GCA_017999215.1 Thermoanaerobaculia bacterium | reverse complement strand
CCGGGGGTCTGGTCTACACTCTACACTCTGCTCGCGAGCAGAGTGTAGAGTGTAGACCAGACCCCCTTCTTCACTTCCCTTGGTCGTCTACTCGACGCCGGCCATTTTCAGCAGATCTCTCCTCGAGAAGTCCGATTCCTGCGCCCAGCGGACGAGGGCGGCCTGCACGGGGTCCTTCGTCGCGGCGCCCTGGCGCAGCGCCTCGTCGGCGAGGTCGCGCTGGTGCCTCGTCCCAACGCTCCGGACGACGGCCATCTGGACGATCGCCTCGCCCCGGAACCGCAGATCGGGGAGGGTACGGATTGCCTCGGCGAGCTCCTCCACCTTGCGGTCGGTAATCCGAAAGCCGCTCTCGTCGTGGACCGAGAGCTTCGTCACCAGCTGCTGCGTCCTCAGCCTTTGCGGGGCATGCTCGCCGAGGACGATCGCAGCCACGAGCGCAGTCTGCGAGTCCCCGCGGCGCGAGGCGAGGTCGTAGATTCCCTGTGCTCCGGCCCGGATGCAGGCGAGGCCGATGAGGTCCTGGATCACCGTCACTCCCTCCTGGCGAAGGAGCCGGCCCCAGCGGATCGCGCGCCGGCAGTCGTCGAGCGCGCCGGGGGCGTCCGGGTCCGCGAGAGCGCGCGAGACCCACGACTTCGCCACGGTGAGAGAGACGAGGAGGTTCGGGATCGGCGTCTCGAAGCCCCGGATCGGAAGGATGTCGGGGTAGAAGCGCATCGTCGCCTGGTCGGCCCAGGGCTCGGCCTCTCCGAGGAAGGGGTCGTCCGGCGGGAGCACCTGCCCGAGGTCCGACGCGCCGTCGACCCGTCGCTTCATCGCGGCCTCCGCCTCCGCGACACGCGGCCCTCCCGCCTTCGTGAAGTCTTTCAGCCAGAGAGCGGTGTTTGCGGGACCGTCGCCGAGAGGCGCGAGGAGGTCGAGGTTCGTCCGGAACGCCACGGGCCAGTCGGCCATGGCGGCCGGTGAGCCCCAGGAGGGGACCTCGAGCAGGCCCGCGGGCAGAGGCGCCGGGGCGGGAACGCGGGCTGCGGGGGCGGCCTCCGCGTGCCGCACGAGGTTCAGCGCCGGATGCTGCGGCGTGTCGTTGTCCTCGGCTTGGAGGAGCCGCACGCCGAGCGCAGCTCCGAGGCCGATCACGAGCGCGAGGGCGCCGAGGACGTAGATACGGGAACGGTTCACAGTGGACCTCCTTCGAGGGCGAAGCCCGCGGCGGAGCGCGGGGAGTTCTCGGCGATGCGGGAGAGCTGCGCGACCTCTTCCAGCTCGGGCTCGAGACCCGCCGTCGTGACGTCGATGCGGCTCTCGCGCGGGATGCGGGCGTGGGCGAAGACCAGGAGCAGGACGGCGGCACCCCAGGCGAGGCGGGCCGCGGGGCTGCGCCAGAGGCGGCTCCAGACGTCGGGGGAGGTGGGGGAGAGCATTCCGCGGCGTCCCTCCCGGAGCGCGGCCTCGCGCAGACCCGGGGGCACATGAGGCGGCTCGTATCCGCCGAGGAGCGAGCGTTCGTTCATCGCGGTTCCTCCATCAGGCGCCGCAGGCGCGAGAGCCCGAGCCGGCAGCGGCTCGCGGCGGTGAACGTGGGCACGCCGGTGATCCGACCGATCTCCCGGTACGAGTACCCCTCGACGTGCCGGAGGGCGACCGCTTCCCGCTGAGGCGCGGGGAGCCTCGAAAGGTGCTGCGAGATCCTCTCGGCTTCGACCCTCCGCCCGGGGTCGTGCGCCGGGGCCTCCACGGCCGCGGCGCACTCCAGGGGTTCGATCCGCTGGCGCCTGCGCCGGCGCAGGAGGTCCACCGCGGCGTGGTGCGTCACCGCCAGGAGCCAGGTGTGCGGCGTCGCTACCCGCGCCAGCTCCTTCCGCTGCGAAGCAAGGCGGAAGAAGACCTCCTGCACGACGTCGGAAGCGTCCTCGGGGCGCCCGGTTCGCCAGAGCGCCAGCGCGTAGAGCCGGCGTCCCGCGACCTCCCACACGGCCTCGAGGGCCAGCGCGTCGCCGCTCGCGAGAGCGGCGAACGGCGAGCGGAGCGCCTCGGCCCAGGACGCCTCGGCGGGCACCGCGGGACTCGCCTCGATCTCCGCCACGACTTCGATCATCGTAGAGAAGACGCCGGAGACTCTCGATCTTGTCACGCGCCGCGGTGCGCAACTCCGTCCACGAGCCCGGCCTCGGTTCGCGTAGACTGTAGACTGTAGACCAGACCCCCCGAGACTCACCTCGCGGTCCCGTAGACTGTAGAGTGTAGACCAGACCCCCGTGGTGGAGACCCCCTGGGTGGACCGTCATAATCGCGACGTGGTCGAACGGGCGGAGAGCGGAGGCGCCGCTGCGCGGCGGACGGGGAAGGAGCCGGGAGCGGCCGGTGTGCCGCGGCTCGAGAGGGTCCTGGTCGAGCTGACCCGCGCCTGCAA
Organism: Thermoanaerobaculia bacterium; assembly: GCA_017999215.1. Classification (GTDB taxonomy): domain Bacteria; phylum Acidobacteriota; class Thermoanaerobaculia; order UBA5066; family UBA5066; genus UBA5066. Next base: position 1,441 of record JAGOBQ010000481.1, on the reverse strand, counting down.
CCTGCGCTGCGTCCATTGCGCGGTCAGCTCGCCCGGCTACGTCGGGCGGAGCCTTCCGTGGCCTGCCTTCGAGCGGCTCCTTCCGACCCTCCGGCGCCTGCGCCCCGCCGTCGAGCTCTCCGGTCACGGCGAGAGCCTCGTCCACAAGCGGTTCTTCGACGCCTTCTCCGAGGTCGTCGCCGCGGGCTGCAGCGTCAGCTTCATCACGAACGCGATGCTCCTGACGCCCGGGCTCGTCGAGCGGATGCTCGCCTGCCCGGGGCCGGGCCGTTGGAGCGGCGTCGCCGTCTCGATCGACGCCGCCGAGCCCGAGACCTTCGAGCGGCTCCGCCGGGGCGCGCGTCTCGAGACGATCCTGGAGAACCTCGAGGCGCTGCGCGACCGTCGCCGGACGCTCGGCCTCGACCACCCCGTCGTCACGTTCAACACCGTCGTCATGCGCGACAACGCGCGGCAGCTCGACGGAATCGTCCGCCTCGCCGCACGCGTCGGGGCCGCCTCCGTCACCCTGGTCGAGCTCCTCGAGTACGAGCATTTCGCGGGGCACGGCCCCCGCGAGGTGCCCGAGGAGGTCCGGGCCGGCGTCATCGACGCGCGCCGGGAGGCGGCGAGAAGCGGCGTCCAGCTCGTCGTCATGCCGGGGCTCGCCGAGCTTCTGGGGGAGAAGGCGTGAGTGTTCCGGCGCGTCGCGTGAAGGACTGCCTCGACCCCTGGACGTCCGCGGTGATCAACGCGGACGGCACCGTCACACCGTGCTGTCACGCCATGGAGCGCATGGGCGACCTCGGCGAGGAGACCTTCGAGGAGATCTGGGACGGCGCCCGCTTCCGGACCTTCCGGACCTTCCTCGCGAGCACGACTCCGCTGCCGGCGTGCGAGAGCTGCTTCGTCCGGGGCTGGAAGAGCGAGCCGGCCCCGCGCCCCTCTTCGGGAGCCTCCGGCTGGAGGCGCGTCCTCGCGGCGTTCGGAGGCGCGGCGCCGCGCCCGCCCGTGCCCGGCACGGTCTCGGACCTCGCGATCCGAACGGACCGGGAGGAGTACCGCCGCGGGGAAACGCAGTCGTTCGTCCTCTCCTTCTCGGCCTCGGCCCTCCCGCCCTCCGACCGCCTGGACGTCTACCTCCGCGTCGAGCTCCCCGACGGCGGGGGAGTCTTCGTGACGTTCGACGGACGCTTCGTCGTCATCCGCGACGGTCCCGTGCCGCTCCTCCGCGCGATCGAGCCCCTCGACGTCGAACGCCTCGAGATCCGCGGCGTCCCTCCGGGCGAGCCGCAACTCGGCGAGTGGAGGCTCGTCGTCACCGTCACCCGTGCCGGACGAGGGCTCGAAGACGAGGCCGGCCGACTCGCGACCGCCACCCACGCCTTCCGCCTCTCCGCGTAAGAGGGGGTCTGGTCTACACTCTACACTCTGCTCGCGAGCAGAGTGTAGAGTGTAGACC
>JAGOBQ010000480.1 GCA_017999215.1 Thermoanaerobaculia bacterium | reverse complement strand
CGGGGCGGCCAGCGGGGTCGCGGGGACGGGCGGGACGGAAGCCGGGGCCGGGTCGTGATTCGGAGCCGGCTCGGCCGCGGGCGCCGGCTGGAAGGTCCGGATCTCCTCCCCGCGCGGCGTGAGCGCCGGGGACGGGATCTTCTTGCGCGCGGCGAGGAGGTCGACCGAGAGGCCGGTGACGAACGTCAGGACCTCGATGGCCGACTCGTTCAGGCGGCCTTCCTCGCCCGGGAGCTCGTCGGCGCAGAGGAGGCCGGCGATCCGGTCGCGGATCACCATCGGGACGAGCAGGGTCCGGGCCGGCGGATGGCCGCCGAGCGCGCGCCGGAGCGCCCCGTTCTCCGCCGGGGGAACCGCGATCATGGGCTTCTCCGCCTGCAGGCACGCCTCGACGAACGGGTCGTCTCCCGCGGCGAGGTCGAGCCCCTTGACGGAGTCGTCTCGCCCTCCGGAGGCGTCGAACCCGAGAGCCTTCCAGCCCGTCAACCGATCGTTGCGAAGGACGAGCAGAGCGGCGCGCGAGGAGTGGACCTGCGCCTCCGTCAGGAAGTGCGTCAGGACGTCCACCTGGGTGCGGGAGCCCTCGATCGCCGCGATCGAGCTCTTCACGAGGCCCCAGTCGGGAGCCGCGGGGGGGCCGGGGACCGTCACGGTCTCGACGACCCGCTCGACGACCTTCTCGACGATTCGCTCCGGCGCCGGGGCCGGCGGGACGGCGTCCTCGAGGAGCGTGGCGACGAGGTCCTCGGGGAAGAGGTGCCGCGCCTGGGCGGGGATGCTCTCCGAGGCCTTCGAGATCAGCTGGTCGATCTCGTTGCGGGTATCCGCGAGCTGGGACTTCCAGGTCGCGAGGTGGTCCTCGAGGAGGGTCGAGAGCGACTCGATGAACCTGCGGTTGGCGGCGGGGTCGACGGGCATGAGACGCCTCTCCTGGATGCCTTCGGGGTCGCGAGCCGGCATTATAGACGCGCGTCCCCGCAGGCCTCGCCCCGGGCGGGCCGCGGTTGACGCCGCCGGGACGGACCCGTAAACTTGCAGGTCCGCCTCGGTTCGGCCGACACGGCCGCGCCACTCCGGGCCCGAAAGGGGTGACTCTCAGTTGCCTTTGATCCACGTCAAGGAGGACGAGTCCTTCGAGAACGCGCTGCGCCGCTTCAAGCGGAAGTGCGAGAAGTCGGGGATCCTGTCGGAGCTCAAGAAGCGCCAGCACTACGAGAAGCCGTCGACCAAGCGGAAGCGCAAAGCGATTGCCGCGAGGAAGAAGATGCTGCGGAAGCTGGCCGAGGAGCGCCGCGCGGGAGTCTGATCCCGAGACCCCTTTCATGATTCACACGGAAGTCGACTGGCCCGGCGTGCTTCGGCTCGCCGGGCGTTTCTGTTCTTCGGAGCGGGGGCGCGAGCGGCTCCTCGCCTCGACTCCCTCGGGCGACCCCGCCGAGGTGCGGCGCCGCGCGGGAGTCACGCGGGACCTCGTCGCCCGGACCGGCCTCCGCCCGCCCGTCCGCATCTACGGCCTCGACGAGGGGGCGCCGCTCGTCTCGCGCCTCGGCGCCGCCGGCCAGGCGCTCCCGCCGGAGGAGCTCCTCGACCTCTTCGCGCTCGTCGAGCGGTCCGAGGAGGCCCGGCGCGCCGTCCCGGTCGAGGGGCTCGAGCTCCCCGACCTGACCGCCCTCCTCGCCCCCCTCGGCGACCTCGAGGACCTCCTCGGCGAGCGCGATTACACCTTCGAGCCCGACGGGAGGATCCGGGACACCGCCTCGGCGCGCCTCGCCTCGATCCGCGCCGCGATCGTCCGCCTCCGGCGCGACGTCGTGCGGCGCCTCGAGGAGCTCGTCCGTGCGCGGCCCGACGCGCTCGCCGACGGCTACGTCACGGAGAAAGGGGGGCGCTACTGCCTCCCGGTCCGCTCCGACCGGCGCGAGAGCGTCGCCGGGATCGTCCACGAGAAGTCGGGCTCGGGGCAGACGCTCTTCGTCGAGCCTCTCGCGGTCGTCGAGGCGAACAACGCGCTCTCCGAGGCGTTCGAGGAGGAGCGGGAGGAGATCCACCGGATCCTCGTCGCGCTCACGGCGCGGTTCGCCGCGCGCAAGAGGGAGCTCACTGCCGCCGTCGAGGTCCTCACGGAGCTGGACGGCTACCAGGCGCGCGCCGAGCTCGCCCGCCGGTCGCAGGGAGTCTTCCCCGAGACGGACGGCCCGCTCGTCCTGAAGAAGGCCCGGCACCCGCTCCTCGACCGGCGCCTCGCGCCGCTCCGCGAGGAGGTCTTCGGCGAGAGGGCCGAGGAGCGCGGCTCCGACGCCGTGCCGCTCGACCTCGTCCTCGACGCGGGGCAGCGCCTCGTCCTCCTCTCGGGCCCGAACGCCGGCGGCAAGACCGTGGCGATGAAGACCGTCGGCCTCTTCGCGCTCCTCGCGCAGTCGGGCTTCGCCGTTCCGGCCGACCCCGGCACCTCCCTCCCCGTCTTCGACAAGCTCCTCGTCGTCGCGGGCGACGCGCAGGACCTCCTCGGAGACCTCTCCTCCTTCGCCGGCGCGATGACGCGCACCGCGGCGGCGCTCGCCGCGGCGACGCCCCGGAGCCTCGTCCTCCTCGACGAGCTCGGGAGCGGCACCGATCCCGACGAGGGAGGGGCCATCGCGATGTCGGTCCTCGAGGAGGACCTGCGTCGGGGCGGGCTGACGGTCGCCACGACGCACCTCGCCGCGGTGAAGGAGTGGGCGCACGACCGCCCCGATGTCCTCTCGGCCGCGATGGAGTTCGACGAGAGCCTCGGCCGCCCGACGTTCCGCGTGCGGCCCGGAGCCACGGGGCGCTCGCGCGCCCTCGCCGTCGCGGAGCGCTCCGGCATCCCGCGGCGCGTCCTCGAGGCGGCGCGCGAGCGGCTCGGCTCGGGGTGGGCCGCGGCCGACGCGGCGCTCGAGCGCCTCGAGTCGGAGACGCGGGCGGCGCGGGCGGAAGCGGAGAGGCTCCGCGCCGAGTCCGCGGCCCTCGCCTCGCGGCGCGACGCGCTCGAGCGGGAGGCCGCCGCGCTCGCGACCGAGAAGCAGCGGCTCCGCGAGCGGGCGAAGACCGAGATCGACCGGGCGATCGAGGCGCTCCGCGAGCGGACCCGACGCGAGCTCGACCGGATCCGCGAGGAGGCCCGCGCGGGGCGCGCCGTCTCGCGCGGCGCGCTGATGACCGTCGTCGGGGAGGCGCGCAAGGACGCCGAGGCGCTCTTCGAGATGGCGGCTCCTCCCGAGCCGTCCGGCCCCGTCGTCGTCGGCGAGCGGGTGAAGGTCGTCTCGTTCGGGACGACCGGGAAGCTCCTCGCGCTCGACGAGGCGAAGGGGCAGGCCGAGGTCGAGGTGGGCGGGAAGCGGATGAAGGTCGGCGCGGCCGACCTCCGGCCGGCCACCGGCGCCGTGGCGTCGGCCGCCGTCTCGAAGTGGGCGCCGATCCCGCGCGCCTCCGCCGGGGAGGCGAGAGTCGCGCCGGCCCCGAAGGTCGCCGCCCCCCGCGGGGAGATCGTCCTCGTCGGCCTCCGCGTCGACGCCGCCCTGCCGGAGGTGGAGCGGGCGATCAACGACGCGCTTCTCTCCGGCAAGGGGAGCCTGCGGATCGTCCACGGCTTCGGCTCCGGCCGACTCGCTGCCGCCGTGCGCGAGTTCCTCGCCGACCATCCCGGCGTCTCCTCGTTCCGCCCGGGCGACGACTCGGAAGGCGGCGACGCGGCGACCATTGCGGAAATGAAGGACTGATGAGCGTGGATTGGGATGGGGGTCCGGGGGGCGCGCGCGGGCCTTTCGGCAACCGGGACAGGGAATTCGCGATGGGGGTCCGGGGGGCGCGCGCGGGCCTTTCGGCGAGCGGGCCA
>JAGOBQ010000479.1 GCA_017999215.1 Thermoanaerobaculia bacterium | reverse complement strand
ACCCCGGTCCACTGGGCGCTCGAGGCCGCCGCGACGCTCGCGAAGGAGGGGAAGGAGATCGAGGTGATCGACCTGCGCTCCCTCGCCCCGCTCGACTTCGACGCCATCGCCGACTCCGTCCGGAAGGCCTCGCGCCTCGTGGTCGCGCACGAAGACAAGGTCCAGGGAGGATTCGGCGGAGAGATCGCGGCCCGCGTGACGACCGAGCTCTTCGAGTACCTCGACGCTCCCGTCGAGCGGGTCGGCTCGACGTTCACGCCGGTCGGCTTCAACCGCATCCTCGAGAGGGCGATCCTCCCCGACACGGCGCGCGTCCTCGCGGCGGCCCGCAAGGTCCTCGCCTACTGATCCCCGAGCGGCCCGCCCCTCCGGGGCCGGGCCGCTCTATCATCCGCGGATGCATTCGGGGCCGAGCGGCTCCTCAAGACGCACGCCGGGACGGGCGCGGTCGACGTCCGCTCTTCGCGCCGCCGTTCCGGCCCTGGCGTTCGCGCTCCTCTCCGCCGCGCCCGGGGCCCGGGCGGCGGACCCGGCGCGATCCCTCGCGCAGTCGACGCTCGACACGTGGGAGACCGGCCAGGGCCTCCCCCAGAACACGGTCCAGGCGATCGCCCAGACGCCCGAGGGATACCTCTGGATCGGGACCCAGGAAGGGCTCGTCCGATTCGACGGGACCCAGTTCACCCTGTTCGACCACCGGACGAACGCCGAGCTCTCCGTCAGCTCCGTCTTCGCGCTCCTCGCCGACCTCGACGGGGCGCTCTGGGTCGGAACGAACGGTGGCGGCCTCCTCCGGATGACGGGGAGCCGGTTCGAGACATTCGGTCCGGAGGCCGGGCTGACGGGGCTGAAGATCCAGGCGCTCGCGCGCGACGGCCGGGGCGTCCTCTGGATCGGGACCGTCGACCGCGGGCTCTTCCGCCGCGTCGGCGAGCGCTTCGAGAAGGTCCCGGTCGGCGCCGGTCCCCACGAGCTGCCGGTTCGTGCGCTCTGCGTCGACCGAGCCGGAGCCGTGTGGGCCGGGACGATGGGGAGCGGCGTCTCCCGCCTCGACCCGGGCGGACCGGTCTCCTTCACGATCCGCGAGGGACTTCCGAACGACACCGTCATCGCCCTCGCGCCCCATCCCGCAGGAGGGGTGTGGGTCGGGACCGCCGGCGGCGGCCTGGCGCGAATCGCCGACGGGAGAGTCGTCCCGAGCGGTGCCCCCTCCCTCCCGACCGGACAGGTCTCCGCGCTCCTCGTCGACGACGCCGGTAACCTCTGGGCCGGGACCTGGGGCCACGGCGTCTGCCTCGTCTCGGGAGAGAGGGTCGCCTGCCAGTCGGCCCGAACCGGCGAGCTGCCGTCCGACCACGTCTGGAGCCTCTTCCAGGACCGCGAGCGAAGCGTCTGGATCGGCACCTGGACGGACGGCCTCCTCCGACTGCGGCACGGCGTCTTCGCGAGCTTCGGACGTCGCGAGGGGCTCGCCGGAGAGAACGTCCGCGCCGTCGCGGAGGACGCCGCGGGGACGATCTGGGCGACCGTGGCGAGCGGGGGGCTCCACCGGATCTCCGGGACCTCGATCCGCACCTTCGGGCCGAAAGACGGCCTCCCCTCCGACCAGACCTCCTCGATCCTCCCGGCCCGGGACGGGAAGCTCTGGGTCGGAACTTACACCGACGGGCTCGCGGTGGGCCGCGACGGCGTCTTCCGGCGCGTCCCCCTCCCGCCGCCGGAGTGGGCGTCGCGCGACGTTCGCGCCCTCGCCCAGGACGAGGACGGCTCGATCTGGGTCGGGCTCCTGCCGGGAGGAGTCGTTCGCCTTCGCGACGGGGACGCCCGGCGTTTCGGCGTCGCCGAAGGCCTCCCCTCCGACCGGCTCCTCTGCCTCCTTCCGGCCCGCGGAGGTGGCGTCTGGGCCGGCACGACGGCCGGGCTCGCCCGGCTCGAGGGCGACGCCTTCCGCGCGTACACGAAGAAGGATGGCCTCCCGGACGAGAGGATCCAGGCTCTCGCCCTGGACGACGAGGGGACCCTCTGGATCGGGACCGGGAACGGCCTCGCGCGCCTGCGCGGCGGTGCGATCGCGTCGGTCGGAACGAGCCAGGGCCTCTTCGATTCCGTCATCAAGGGCCTCGTCCTGCACGACGGCTGGATCTTCCTGACGTCGAACCACGGCGTCTTCCGGATCCGGCGCGCCGAGGTCTCGGCGACGATGGACGGCCAGCGGAGGAGATTCGCGTCGGAGCACTTCGGCCTCGCCGACGGGATGAGGAGCGAAGGGTGCTCCGGAGGCACGCTCCCCGGCGCGATCCGCGCCTCCGACGGACGGATCTGGATCGCCACGACGCGCGGCCTCGCCGTCCTCGACCCTGAGCGGCTCGAGCGTCCGGCGGCGCTCCTTTCGGTCCGGATCGAGGGAGTCCGGGCGGACGGAGCGCCGATCGAGCCCGGAGAGACCGTCGTCGTGCCTCCCGGCTCCTCCCGCCTCGAGATCCGCTACACCGGAATCAGCCTCGTCGCGCCTTCGGACGTCCGCTTCCGCTTCCGGCTCGACGGCGTCGACCCGGCCTGGGTCGACGCGGGGAGGGAGCGTTCCGCGAGCTACACGAACCTCACGCCGGGCAGCTACGTCTTCGAGGTCGCCGCGCGGCGCGGCGCGGGACCCTGGACGACCGGCGCGAGGACGACCGTGAGGATCGAGCCGACCCTCGCCCAGAAGGCGTGGTTCCGCACGGCCGTCGCGGGGGGGGCCGTCGCCCTCCTCGCCTTCGCGCTCTTCCGGCGAGGGCGCGAGCAGCGGCAGCGGCGCGCCCGCCTCGAGGAGCTCGTCGCCGCCCGAACGGCGGAGCTCGAGACCGCGACCCGCGAGGCCGAGGACGCGAACCGGGCGAAGAGCGCGTTCCTCGCGACGATGAGCCACGAGATCCGGACCCCGATGAACGGCGTCATCGGGATGACGAGCCTCCTCCTCGGAACGCCGCTGACCCGCGAGCAGCGCCAGTTCGCAGAGACGATCCGGCAGAGCGGAGAGACGCTCCTCCACCTGATCGACGACATCCTCGACTTCTCGAAGATCGAGGCCGGGCGGATGGGCCTCGAGAGGCGCCCCTTCGAGGTGCGGCCGTGCTTCGAGTCGGCGGTCGACCTCCTCGCCCCCCGCGCCGAAGAGAAGCGCCTCGAACTGACGCTCGACGTCGACGACGGCGTCCCGGTGGCGCTCCTGGGCGACGTGACCCGCATGAAGCAGGTCGTCATGAACCTCGTCGGGAACGCCGTGAAGTTCACCGACGCCGGGGAGGTCGCCGTCACCGTCGTCTCCCGGCCCTCGGGCAGCCCTCCTCCGGGGACGCTCGTCGAGCTCGAGGTCGCGGTCCGCGACACCGGCATCGGCATCCGTCCGGAGCGCGCCGCGAACCTCTTCGAATCGTTCCGCCAGGGGGACAGCTCCACGACCCGGCGCTTCGGCGGCACCGGCCTCGGCCTCGCGATCTCGCGGCGCCTGGCCGAGCTGATGGGGGGCTCGATCGCGTTCGAGAGCGAGCCGGGGCGCGGCTCGACGTTCCGATTCGTCGCCCGCCTCGAGGCGGCGATGCCTCCTTCGGGCGCCATCGTCCCGTCGCGGCGCGCGAGCTTCGCCGGCCGGCGCGTCCTCGTCGTCGAGGAGCGCGAGACGAGCCGGGCGCTCCTCGCGAAGACCCTGTCGGGACGAGGTCTCCAGGTGGCGGCCAGCGGCTCGATCGCCGCCGCGGCGGAGCGCTTCCGGTCCGGCGAGCGCTTCGACCTCGCCGTCGTCGACCGAGACCTGCCCGAGGGCGACGGCCTCGCCGCCTTCACGGGCCTTCGGTCCCGCTTCGCACCGTCCCTCCCCTTCGTCCTGGTC
>JAGOBQ010000054.1 GCA_017999215.1 Thermoanaerobaculia bacterium | reverse complement strand
ATTCTTTGTTTTTGCAAGCAGTTGACGGCATACGATAACATGCCTGTTATCGTGGGCTCGAAGATGAGTATAAGAAGCAGGCCGAAGCGGGTGCGGAAGTCTGCGAGCGACATTCCGCACGTCGCCGCGAACTTCGCGAGCTCGTGCGGGTCCTCGAAGTCGTCCTTGCGGAGCCGGATCATGTAGCGCCGCGCGATCGCGTAGCGGGTCGAGTGGACGTCGACCATCCGCACCCTCGTCCGCCCCGTCTGCGGGTCGAGCATCTCGGCGAACGGGATCGGGACGAAGTTCCCCCCCTGCATCGAGACCATCGCGCCCGTTCCGCCCGAGAGGATGTACTTTGCCGCGCAGTAGCCGAGGTCGCGCGTGTACTCGAGGTCGAACGGGATCGGGTCGGCGCAGCGGAGCTCGTAGCCGATGTTCTTGTCGGTGACGGTCGCCTTCACGCCGAGCTTCTTCAGCTCTTCCTGGACGGCCGCCTTCAGGATCTCGCCGATGTTCACGTCGGCGATCCGCAGGTGCCCGTGCGCGTCGCGCTCGGCTTCGGCCAGCCCCTTCAGCTCCTCCGGGTCGAGCTCGAGGACGAGGCCCTCGGCGATCATCGCCACGCCGTCGCGCCGCCCGTAGCTGAGCCGCTTCAGGATCGCGCCGACGAGCGTGTCGACGATCGCCCGGAACTTCACCTTCTGCCCCTGGTACTCCTCCGGGATCAGCGTCAGGGTCGCGCCCGCGGCCTTCCCGATGCCGAGCGCGAGGTGGCCGGCCTTGCGGCCCATCGCGATGACGAAGTACCAGCGGGAGGTCGTCCGCGCGTCGACCATCAGGTTCTTGACGATCTCGACGCCCACGTGGCGCGCCGTCTGGAAGCCGAACGTGTCGACGTCGGGCGGGAGGTCGAGGTCGTTGTCGATCGTCTTCGGGACGTGGACGACGGCGATGCGACCGTCGGCCTTCTCGGCGAGCTTCATCGCGGAGAAGGCGGTGTCGTCGCCCCCGATCGTGACGAGGCGCGAGACGTTCAGCCGGAGGAGCGAGATGACCGCGGCCTCGAGGAGCTGCGGGTCCTTTGTCGGGTTCGCCCGGGCGATGCCGATGTGGGAGCCGCCGCGGAAGTGGATCCGGCTCACCTCGTCGATCGTGAGCGGGTGGACGTGCTCGACGTTCCCCTGCATGAGCCACTGGAAGCCGTCCCGGATGCCGAGGACAGAGACGCCCTCGAGCTCGGCGCGGATCGTCGCCGCGCTGATGACGCTGTTGATTCCGGGTGCCGGCCCGCCGCCGACGAGGATCGCCATGTTCTTGTGCTGGCTCGTGGTCATGGGGCCTCCGTCAAGGGGCGGAGTCTAAGTCAGAGGCGCTGAGGGCCCGCGAGGCGCAAGACGCCCTCACGCGGACGTCGCGAGCGGGCGCGTGAGCGCGGCGAACGTTGCCGGCCAGGACTCGGGACGGGCGGCGTCGCGCGCGAGGGGCGTTTCCGGGAAGAAGGGCGCAGCCGCCTCGCCGAGGCGCGCAGCGCGCGGGATGTCCCCGGCGTCGCGCGCCGCGAGCGCCCGGACCGCGAGGACGGAAGGGCCGCTCGCCCGCTCCTCGGGGAGCGCGGCGAGCGCCGCGCGAAGCGCCTCCGTCCGGCGGAGGAGCCGCAGGCTCTCGAGGAGGAGGGCGTCGGAGGTCTCCGCGGGGTCGAGGCGCGCGAGCTTGCGCGAGAGCTCGAGCCCGCGCTCGAGCCTCCCGGTCTCGTGCGCCCGCCCCACCTGCTCGGAGAGGGAGGCGAGGTAGACCGCGAACGAGGCGGGGTCCCGGGTCCCCTTCCCGAGCGCTCGGCCGAAGAAGCTCCACCGGAGCGGCGGAGCGAGGATGTCGGCCAGCTCGGGCGGGAACGGCACGAGGCGCGGGCCGAGCCCGGGCCGCCGCTCGTACCAGGGCGGGCGGGCGAGCCGCTCCGCCCGGCTCTCCGCGGAGCGGGGTACGGAGGCGGCCGCGTACCACGGGTAGAGGAGGAACGGCGAGGCGAGCGGCTCTTTCGCGAGGGCGTTCTCGGGGGAGACGCTCGGCCTCTTCGCGTCGTCGGGCCCGACGGCGAGGGCCGGGACCTGCCGTTCGAGCTCGGGCGTGAGCGGGGCGCGCCGGCAGTTCGCGACGTAGGTGTCGACGAGCGCGGGGTGGACGAGGAGAGGCGGGAGGTTGAGCGCCACCGAGAGGACGGCGACGGCCCGACGTCCGCCCGAGCCGAGACCTTCGACGGCGAGCGCGGCCCACGGCGCGAGGAGCGGAACCGCGGGGACGAGGAGGCGGGGTCCCCACCCTCCGACGCCGTGCCAGGCCCACCAGGCGGCGGCCGTGCCGAGCAGGGCGGCGAACGCGATCGCGGAACCGGCGGCGGCGAGGCGGATCGGCGCGTCTCCGCGCCGAAGGAGCGTCCGCGAAAGGGCCGCCGCGGCGAGGAGCACGGCCGGGAAGAAGAGGACGAGGCCGCGGTTCGGCCCGACGAGGAGGCGCCAGCACCCCTCGAGGAGCGGGTGCGTGAAGCCCTCGCCCTCGTAGCCGGCGAAGAGGCGACCGAAGCGGTGCAGCTCGAAGGCGGCCCACGCGGCGACGGGGAGGACGGCGCCGGCCGCGGCGGCGGCGAGTCGCCTCCCGCGGAGCGCGGACGCCGCGAGGAGCGGGAGGAGGAGGGCGGGCGCCACGACGGCGAGACTCGACTTGACGAGCATCGCCGCCCCGGCGGCAAGGCCGGCCGCGAACGCGCGGCGCCGCGAGGCGCGCGGGTCGTCCTCGCGGGCGGCGGCGAAGGAAAAGAGGAGCGCGCCGGCGAGCGCGGCCGCCTGCAGCGCCTCGGAGAAGTCGGAGGTCGCGTAGGCGCCGAGAGGCCCGCCGAGAGAGGCGAGGAGGACGGCGAGACCCTGGAGCGGGGTCGAGGCCCCGGCGAGCCGGGCGATTCCGCCCGCGGCGGCCGCCGCGAGGAGGACCCCCGCGAGCGGCGCGAGGAGGAAAAGGGGCTGGGAGGCGCCGGGCCCGAAGGCGCTCTCCACGGCGGGTGCGGCGGCCGCGGCCGGGAGCTGGGCGAGGCTTGCCCCCATCCCGTAACGCGAGACGGCGTCGGCCTCGCGCTCGAAGGCGCGCGGGGCCCCCTTCCCGATCCCGAGCTCGCCCGTCTCGACGATCGCGACCGCCGTGCCGATCGTCTGCCGCCCGTCGGAGACCTTCCCCGCGTGCCGGTCGTCGGCCGTCAGGAGGAGCGCCGCGGCGACGGCGAGGAGCGCTCCGCGGGCGGGACGCGGCAGGGCGGGGACGGGCCGGGGCGGCACGGCGGGAGGGTACCGCAACGACGCGGCGCGGCGGGGCCGGGGCGATGCCGGGCGGGAACGGAGGGACGTGGATAATCCGTCCGAATGAACGCCTCCTCCCCGGACGACGTCTCCCGATCCTCCGAGCCCCTTTCCGGTGCGCCTCGCCTGGTGGCGAGCCCCTACCTCCACTTCGACGGCTGGCAGGTCGTCAACCCCCTGACGAACGTGACCCTGACCCCGACGGACCGCCTCTTCGCCCCGCTCCACGAGCTCCGGGCCTCTCGCCCCGTCGACGGCGCGATCGAGCGGGAGCTGCGGGACGGGCTCTGGGCGATTCCCGACGGCACCGACCTCTCGACGCGCTTCCGCCTCAAGGTCGTGTCGCTCGAGGCGCACTCGGTCTGCAACCAGGCGTGCTACTTCTGCCCGGTCTCGGTCGCCCCCCGCGAGAAGAGCTTCATGCCGACCGAGCTCTACGAGCGGATCCTCGCGGAGCTCTCCGCCTTCCGCGACACGATCGAGGGCGTCTGCATGAACAACTACAACGAGCCGACGGTCGACCGCCGGTTCGTCCAGCAGGTGGCGACGATCAAGGCCGCGGGCCTTCCGCCGGCCGTCCTCTCGAACGGCTCCGGCCTGACGCCGGACCGGGTCGACGCGCTCCTCGGCCTCGGCGGCCTGCGCTACCTCTCGGTGAACATCTCGACGCTCGAGAAGGACCGCTACGCCCGGGAGAGGGGCGTCGACCAGCTCGAGACCGTCGTCCGGAACCTCGACTACATGAAGGACAAGCCGGTCGCGCAGGAGATGGACCTCGTCGTCCTCGGCGGGGGGGACGAGCCGCACCAGAAAGCCCACCGGGAGATCACCGAGCGGTACGGCGGGAGCCGTTTCAACGTCCGGCCGTTCGAGGCCCGGGACCGTGCCGGCTGGCTCCCGACCGGGGTCCGGCCCGCGGAGAAGCACCGGAAGCTCCGGGGATGCGACAACGTCGGCTCCCGGCCGCTCGAGCACCTCCACGTCACGGCGGAGGGGAAGTGCATCTTCTGCTGCGAGGACTACGACGAGAAGCTCGTCGTGGGCGACCTGAAGACGCAGAGCGTCCGCGAGGTCCTGGAGGGGCCGGCCCTCGCCCTCCTGCGGCGGTGGTCGTACGGAGTCGAGGAGGCCCCGGACGACTTCATCTGCCGCTCGTGCATCGCCGCCCGGACCGAAGTTGAGTGAGGCCGCCTTCGCCTTCGAGAACCTTTCGAAGGTCTACCGTCTCTACGCGTCTCCCCGCGACCGCCTTCTCGAGGCGCTCACGGGGCGCCCCCGGCACACCCCGGTCCACGCCCTGCGGGGCGTCTCCGCGACCGTCCCCCGCGGCTCGGTCCTCGGCGTCATCGGCGAGAACGGCTCGGGGAAGTCGACGCTCCTGAAGATCCTCGCGGGGACGACGGAGCCGACCTCGGGGACGGTCCACCTTCCCGGGCGCGTCGCCGCGATCCTCGAGCTCGGCTCCTCGTTCCACCCCGAGGTGACCGGGCGCCGGAACGCGGTCCTCCAGGCGGCCCTCGCCGGCCTCACGAAGGTCGAGATCGCGGCGGCCCTCCCCGAGATCGAGGCGTTCGCGGAGCTCGGGGACTTCTTCGACCGGCCCGTGCGGACCTACTCCTCGGGCATGACGATGCGCCTGGCGTTCGCCGTGGCGACGGCGGTCCTCCCCGACGTCGTGATCCTCGACGAGGCGCTCGCCGTGGGGGACGGCCGCTTCCAGAAGAAGTGCGTCGACCGCCTCCACGACCTCCGCTCGCGGGGCCGGACGATCTTCCTCTGCAGCCACGCCCTGTACTACGTCTCCACGCTCTGCGAGACGGCGATCTGGCTTCGGGACGGGGAGGTCGCGGCGCTCGGACAGGCCCAGAAGGTCGTCCTCGCCTACGAGGAATACCTCGCGCGGAAGGAGCAGGAGCGGACCGTGGCGGCGCCGGCGGCGCTGCAGGACTCGCTCGGCCGGTTCACGTCGATCCGGCTCCTCGACGGGGCCGGGAGGGAGTCGGCGGTCTTCGCGCCGGGGGACCCCTGGGTCCTGGAGCTCGCGTTCGAGGGGGACACGCCGGAGCGCCCCCTCCACGTCCACGTCGCGATCGTCACGCCGGACCAGGTCACCTGTTTCGTCGCCGACTCGAAGGTCTCGGGCACGGGGCCCTTCGTCGGGAAGGCGCGGCACGAGATCCGCCTGACGGTCGAGTCCCTCCCGCTCGCGAAGGGGGAGTTCATCCTCGTGATCTTCCTCGGCGACGAGAAGGGCCTCGCCCTCTACGACGCCCGGAGCGACGTCCGGTTCCGGGTGGAGTCGGACCGCTGGACGAGCGGCTTCATGACGGTCCCGGTCGGCTGGGAGACGCTCGGGTGAAGGTCGTCTACCTCCTCAACGGCACCGCGCTCTGCGGCGGGGTGAAGGTCGTCTACCAGCACGTCGCGATCCTGCGCCGCCTCGGGGTCGACGCCGAGGTCGTCAGCACGACGCCGCCGAGCGACTGGGCCCCGGAGTCGTGGTCGTTCTACCGGCAGGTCCCCGACCTGACGCCGGAGGCGATCGGGCCGGCCGACGTCGCGGTCGGGACGATGTACCACACCGTCCCGCAGGCGATGGCCGTACCGGGAGCGCGAGCGTTCCACTTCTGCCAGGCGTACGAGGCGATCTACGAGCCGGCGCGTCCCCTCTGGCCGGAGATCGAGGAGGTCTACCGCCTCCCGGCGACGAAGCTCGTCGTCTCGCCGCACCTCGCCGAGCTCGTGAGAGAGCTCTACGGCCAGGAGGCGATCCACATCCCGCAGCCGTTCGACGCCGAAGCGTTCTCGCCGCGGAGCGGCGAGCGCCCGCAGGACGGCACGTTCCGCGTCCTCCTGACCGGGCAGTGGAGCGTCCCGTTCAAGGGGATCCCCTGGGCGACGGAAGCGCTCCGCGCGCTGAAGGCCGAGGTCCCTCGCCTGCGGCTCGTGAGGATGTCGCAGGACGCCCCTCCGGAAGAGGTCGCGGCCTGGCCGGAGGCGGAACGGCACATCTGGGTCCCGCCCGCCTTCGTCCCCGACGTCTACCGGAACGTCGACCTCTTCCTCGGCCCGTCCACGGAGGTGGAGGGCTTCGGCCTGCCGACGATCGAGGCGATGTCGTGCGGCCTCCCCTCGGTCCTGACCGACATCGGCGCTTTCCGCGGCATCGACCCCGACGCGCGGGCCTCGATCCGGATCCCGGTCTTCGACGCCGGGGCGCTCCAGGCGGCCGTGCGCCGCCTCGCGGACGATCCCGGCCTGCGCGCGCGGCTCGGGACCGAGGGTCGGCGAATTGCCCGGACGTATCACGCCGGCCGGACGGGCGAGGCGCTTCTGGCGGCGTTCGGGGCACGACCGGCGGGCGCCGGGTCGGGTCTTCGTCGGGGAGCGCGGGCTCTGGCGTCCTTCGTCCGCGGCGGAGCCGGATGACGCCGAAGCGCGGGGACCGGCGGACGCGACCTGGCGCGCCGGCGGGTCCCGGGCGGGCGGAAGCCGACCCTGGGCGCTGGGATACCATCCCGAAGGAATGAGACGGAGACGCACCCATCAGCCCCGCGGGAGTCGCCCGTGGCCGACCTGAAGACGACCTGCGAGACGGTGGTCTTCTGCTCCTCGGCGGGGCACTGCCAGCTCGACTGCGACTACTGCATCATCCACCCGGTCGTGAAGCGCGAACCGTCCCTCGTCTACGAGGACCTGCGCTTCTTCCTCGACGAGGTCGGGACGCGGACGTTCTTCATCTTCTCCGGCAAGGGGGACTTCTTCGCCGGCTACCCGAAGCGGGACCGCTTCCTCGACCGTCTCCTCGACCACGACGTCGAGGTGGCGCTCGACGTGAACGGCGTCCTCCTGAACGAGTACCCGGAGCTCTCCGAGGAGAAGCTCGCGAAGGTCCGCGCGATCAACCTGACGCTCCACTACAAGCAGGTGCGGGACAAGAGGGTCGAGAAGGCGTGGGAGACGAACGCGCGAACGATCCTCGAGAAGCACAGGGGCGAGCTGATCCTCGGGACGATCTTCTCGCCGCTCCTCTCGGACCTCTGGGACGAGGGGCTCGCGTACTACCGCGACACGGTCTTCGCGGCGACGGGAAGGAAGGTCTGGGCGATCCGGGACTGCGACCGGCCGTTCGACCCGGCGCAGGAGGAGCTCTTCGCGAGCCTCCTCGAGCGCTACGCCGGCATCGTGGAGAAGGAGCACAAGGACGATTTCTCCGCGCCGTTCGCCGGGAAGGAGGCGGTCCTCTGCCCGGCCGGGCGCGACTACTTCCGGATCTGGAACGACGGCCGGGTGCAGGGCTGCCCCTGGATCCCCGGCCTCGCGGACCTCGGGAACGTCAAGGAGCGCCGGCTCGCGCGGCGAGCGGCCCCCTTCCGCTGCACGACGCCGCGCTTCTGCGACTGCTACGACATCCACCAGCTGGGGAAGATGGGCTACGAGGACGCGACCCCGGCGCTGCCCGTCCTCTCGTCCGGGGCCGCGCGGTGAGCGACGCCGCCCCGCAGGGCGCGGAGCTCGAGGTCCGCGCCCTCTTCCGGGACGAGGCGGCGGAGACCCACGCGGAGCGGAGGGCCCGCCTCGCCTCCGACGACCCGGACCGCTGGGAGGGGATCGCCTTTCCGGTCGAGTTCGCGCTCGAGCTGGCGGCCGTCTGCAACCTCGCGTGCGTCATGTGCCCCGTGCCGACGACGAGCCGGAAGCGGCGCCTCATGGACGAGCCGCTCTTCCGGAGGGCCGTCGACGAGGTCGCCTCGGAGACGGGCTTCGTCCTCTTCCCGCAGGGCTTCGGCGAGCCCCTGCTCCACCCGAAGTGGGCGGAGCTCCTCGCCCACGCGAAGGCGAAGGGGATCGGGCCGATCGTCGTCCTGACGAACGGGACGCTCCTCGACGACCGGAACGTGGCGCGCCTGCTCGATCTCGACCTCGACGCGGTGGTCGTCTCGATCGACGGCGTCGAGCCGGAGACCTACGCGGCCGTCCGGGTCGGAGGGGATCTCGGCGTCGTCGAGGCGAACGTCCGGCGATTCCTGGCCGCCCGCGGCGCGGCGACCCGCCCGCGGCTCGTTCTCCGGATCATCCGAATGAAGGAGACCGCGGCCCAGATCGCCGCCTTCTTCGAGAGGTGGCGTCCGCTCCTCGGGCCGGCCGACGAGATCGCCATCAACGAGTTCAACGACTGGGCGGGGAAGGTCGAGGACCGGAGCGACGCGTCGCGTCCGCAGCCGGTCGCCGCGGCGACGCGCCGCCCGCCGTGCCGGATGCTCTGGATGAACCTCTCCGTCCACGCCGACGGAAAGGTCTCCGCGTGCTGTCACGACAGCGAGGACGAGCTGATCGTCGGGGACCTCTCGAAGGGGGAGACCGTGAAGGGGATCTGGGAAGGGCCGGCCCTCGCGCGGCTGAGGCAGATCCACCGCGAGGGGCGCTTCGAGGAGCTGCCGATCTGCCACGCCTGCCGCAACCAGGCGTAGACGGCCCCCCGTCGGTCCCTCAGAACACGTCGTGGTCGGCGAAGCGGTAGTCGAAGGTCGAGCCCGGTGCGAGGAAGTCGTAGCCGTCGGCGATCGGGTGCATGAGGAGGACCGTGTCCGACCGCTCGGGCACGAACGCGAGCTCTTCCTCGAGACGGGAGGCGAGGAGTCCGTGCTGGGGCGAGCGAAGGACCATGCGGTCTGCCGCGACTGCTCCGAGCCGCTCCTGGACCGCCGCGAGCAGGTCGACGAGCGTGCCGTCGGACTCGGAGGCGGCCTGCAGGTCGACGAGGGCGGCGCGCCCCTCGCGAATCGCGACGACGGCGTACCCGCGCGAGGTGCCGCGCCAGTCGAGGAGCTGGAACGTCCGGTAGGCGAAGCCGGGGCGGGAGAAGCGCCAGGCGAGCGTCCTCACGGAGCGGTCGGTTCGCCAGCCGGGCCGCGCGTGGAGGATCTCGGCGAGCGGCTCGTGCGCGCGGCCGAACGGCTCCCCCTCGCGCACGCGGAGGAGCCGGCGGCGCAGCCGTCCGACGAGCGGCGGCGCGTCGAGGCGGCGGCCCCGCTCCGCGCACGGCTCGGCCAGGACGCAGCCGAAGAGGCGCTCCTCGATCTTCCTCGCGCGCTCGTTCGGGAACCCGAAGTCGAAGAGGGTCCCGGCCTCCGCGTTGATCCGCCGGAACAGGTCGCCGAGACGTTTGAACATCCCCGCCCGACCGAGGGCGCGTGTGTCGGGGCGCGTCATGACGTCGACGACGGTGTTCCCCCGCTGGTCCATCGCCTCGCCCCGGTAGCGCGTCCCGAGGGCCCCGATGAAGCCGAGCGCGCGGCCGTCCTCGATCGCGAGGGCGCTGAGCGCGGGGTGGGGGTTGTCGTCGTACTTCCAGGAGAGGTCGGCGGCGTTCGCCGGCGCCTTGAACGCCACCTCGAAAAGCTCCAGGATGGCGGCCCGATCGCTCTTCCCGGCCGGTCGGAATTCGATCGCCACGGCGCGCGGAAGGGTACCACCCGATGATCTCTGCCGTCTTCGTCTCCTACCGCAGCGCCGAGCTCGCCGCACGCGCGATCGCGACGTTCCGCGAGGAGGCGCGCCGCGCCGGGCGGGAGTCGGAAGCGGTCGTGGTCGTGAACTCGGGCGACGCCGCCGAGCGCGACGCCCTCGCCTCCCTCGCCGACCGCGTCCTCCTCCCGCCTCGGAATCTCGGCTTCGCGGGGGGGCTGAACGCCGGGATCGCGGCCTCACGCGGCGGGACGCTCGTCCTCGCGAATCCCGACCTCGTCTTCTGCGCGGGCTCGGTGGAGTCCCTCGCGGGGGCGGTCGAGGCCGGCGGGCTGGTGGCGGCCGGTCCGGCCCTCTTCGCCGACGCCGCCCGAAGCGTCCTTCTCCCGCCGGCGGAGGAGGCGCGCCCGGAGGAGCTCGCTCGCCGCGCGCTCGCCGCCGACCCGCCGCGCGCCGCCCGCGTCTTCCGGCGCGACGCCCGGCGCGCGGCGGCCCAGGCCGAGCGCGCCGCGGCCGGCGAGAGCGCCGTCGTCCGCGGGCTTTCGGGGGCGGTCGTCGCCGTCACCCGCGCCACGTGCGAGGCGGTCGGTCCGTTCGACGAGGCGTATCCGCTCTACTACGAGGAGAACGACTGGCAGCTCAGGCTCCTGTCCCTCGGGGGTCGGCTCGTCTACGTCGGCGGCGCGCACGTCGTCCACCTCTTCGCGCAGAGCACGAAGACCGAGCCGCGAGCCGCCGCGTGGTTCGCGGAGTCCGAAGCGAGGTACTTCGCGACCCACTTCGGCGAGGCGGGGCGCAGGGGCCTCGCGCGCCTCGCCGCGTGCGCGCCGTTCGTGGCGCCGCCGCTTCCCGTCGCGGACGGTCTCTCGTGGGACGACCCTGCCCCGGCGGCGGTCGCGATCTCGCCGTTCCGGCATTTCCGGCCATTCGCCCTCGCGCTCGTGCCGCCCGGCGAAAGGCGCTGGACGCCCCCGGCCGACCTCGCGGCGGCGCACGCCGGCGAGGCGCTCTTCCTTCGAGTCTTCGTGCGGGCGACGGGCGCGACCCTCGCCGAGGCGCGCTTCGCCGGCTGACGCGGCGGCCCTCTCGGCCGCTCGGCCGGTAGAATCGCGCCGCGTGGCCCCCCCCTCCCCGGACCTCTTCCCCGAGCGACGACTCCTCCCCTACGAGGCGACACGCCTCGAGGCGCGGCGCGTCCTCGTCCTGGCGCCGCACGCCGACGACGAGACGTTCGGCTGCGGCGGGACGCTCGCCGGCCTCGTCGACGACGGCGCTCGGCTCGACGTCCTCGTCGTCACCGACGGCGCGGGGGACGAGCCGGACGCCGAAGCGCGGCGGCTCGTCGGCGAGCGGCGCCTCGAGGAGACGCGCGAGGCGCTCCGCAGGCTCGGAGGCGGCGCGGCGCGCTGCGCGTTCCTTCCCGACCGCGGGCTCGGGCGCACGGGCGACCCTCTCGCGGCGGCGATCGAGAGCGCCCTCCTCGCGACCCTTCCCGACCTCGTCTTCGTCCCGTCGCCCGTGGAGGTCCACCCCGATCACCGAGCCGTCGCGGAGGCGTTCCTCTCCCTCCTCGCGGGCGATGCCGGGCGCCGCCTCGTCGCGGCGCTGCCCGAGGGGGCCCGGGCGGCCTTCTTCGAGGTCTCCCAGGCGTTCCGCCCGAACGTCCTCGTCGACGTCTCGAAGACGATTGCCCGCAAGGAGTCCGCCGTCGCGGCTTTCGTCTCGCAGCTCGGAGGCCACGACTACGCGACGTCCGCGCGGGGACGGGGGCAGGACCGGAGGATGAGGCTTCCCCGGAGGGCGACGGCCGCCGCGGGGTCCTTCCTCGTCCGGCTCGCGGAGCTGCCGGAGATCGACCCCCTCCGCCTGGCGCAGGCGATCGGCCCGACGCTTTCCGCGGGGGACCTCCTCCGGCCGTCGGACAAGGGACCGGATACGGCGCCGCCGACGGAGGCTCCGGCCGCCGTCGCCTTCGCCGCGGAGGCGGACACCCCTCCCCTCGTCAGCGTCGTCGTCCGGACGAAGGACCGACCGGAGTTGCTCGCCGAGGCGCTCGCGAGCGTCGCCGCGGAGACGGGCCTCCCGGTCGAGACGGTCGTCGTGAACGACGGGGGCGCCGACGTGGCGGGTGTCCTCGCGCGTTTCCCCCGTCTCCGCCTCCGCCTCGTCGAGCTGCGGCCGAGCCGGGGACGCGCGGCGGCGGCGAACGCGGGAGTCGAGGCCGCGTCCGGGCGCTTCGTTCACTTCCTCGACGACGACGACCTCCTCCTGCCCGGCGGGCTCCCGGCGCTCGCCGCGGCGGCGCAGGAGGGCGAGGTCGTCTACGGGCGCGTCGAGGCGTTCCGCTGGGCCGGGGCGGGAGAGGGCCGGCTCCGGACGCCGTTCCGCACATTTGCGGAGCCGTTCGACGGGACGGCGCTCCTCCTCGAGAACTTCATCCCGATGAGCGCGCCTCTCCTGCCGCGCGAGGCGCTGCTCGAGGCGGGGGGCCTCGACGCCTCGCTCGAGCGGTTCGAGGACTGGGAGCTCTTCCTCCGGCTCTCGCGCACCCTCCGTTTCCGGCTCGTCGACGTCCCCGTCTCCGAGTACCGCGTCTTCCCGGGACACTTCGTCGACGACCCCGACGCCGCCGTGACGCAGGAGCGGCACCGCGTCGCCGTCCTGCGCAAGCACGCCGACCTCTACGGGCCGGAGGCGCTCTCGGCGATCCTCCTCCACGTCAAGAGGAGCCTCCTACCGAGGGAGGTGCGCCGGGAGGTCGCCGCGCTCGAGGCGCTCCTGGCGCGAGGGGCCGCCGAGTCGGCGCGCGAGAGGGACCGCCTCGAGGCGGAGCGGGCCGAAGCGGAGCGCCGCGCGGGGCGGACGCTCGCCGGGCGGGCCTCGGTCGTCGTCGTGAACTTCGATGGCCGGCACCACCTCGAGAAGTGCCTTCCCGCGCTCGAGGCGTCGGACCCGGCGCCGGGCGAGGTGATCCTCGTCGACAACGGCTCCTCGGACGACAGCGTCGCGTGGATCCGCGGGCATCACCCGGCCGTCAAGGTCCTGTCGATGGGCGCGAACCTCGGCTTCGGCGAGGCGAACCGCCGCGGCGCGCTCGAGGCGCGGGGCGACTTCCTCGTCCTCCTCAACTCGGACACGGTCGTCGAGGAGGAGTGGCTCGCGGGCCTCCTCGCGCCCCTCGACACGGAGCCCGAGGTGGCCGCGACCTGCTCGACGCTTCGGCTCCTCGCGACTCCCGAGCTCCTGAACGGCCTCGGGGGCGGGATGACGCGCCTCGCCTACGCGTACGACCACGGATATCGCTTCCCGTACACGCCGTGGAACCCGGCGGGGGACGAGCCGCGACGGCTCGACGTCCTCTTCCCGACGGCCGCGGCGATGGCGATGCGGCGCCACGAGTTCTTCGGCCTCGGGGCCTTCGACCCGGCGTTCTTCATGTACCACGAGGACGTCGACCTCGGCTGGAGGCTCTGGATCCTCGGGCGGCGGGTCGTCGTCTGCCGGGACTCGGTCGTGAGGCACGCGTTCCTCGGCACGTCGAAGGTCGCCCGGGGCCTCGAGTGGCGGCTGAAGCTCGGCGTCCGCCACGCCGTCCGCTCCATCCTGAAGTACGTCGAGCCGCTCGAGGCGGCGAAGGTCCTCCGGTGGCACGCGGTGCTCCTCGCGAGGGCCGGCGCGTGGCGGCTCCTGGTCCACGCCGTCCTCTGGAACCTCCGCCACCTGCCGGGCACGCTCCGTCTCCGCGCCGAGACGAATGCCCGGCGGAAGCGCTCGTCGGCCGACCTGCGCCGCGCCGGTCTCGTCC
>JAGOBQ010000478.1 GCA_017999215.1 Thermoanaerobaculia bacterium | reverse complement strand
CCTGGGCGCCGTGCGCGACGACGATGCCGCCGCCGATCTCGGCGGCGCGTCGGACCGCGGTCTCCATGGAGGCGTCGTCGCAGCCGGCGACGACGACGTTGTGCGAGTCGTGAGCGACGGAGGAGGCGATCGCCCCTCGCGCGAGGCCGAATCCGCGCGCGAAGGAGACGCCGACGTTTCCGGTGCCGCGGTGCCGCTCGACGACGGCGAGCTTGGCGAGGTCGCGCGAGGGGTCGGCGGCGGCGCCGCCGTCGACGACGAGCGCCCCGGCGCTGCCGGCGCCGGTCGCGAGGGAGCCGGGGTGGACCTCGATGACGCGTACGTGCGCGCCGGGAGACGCCGGCAGGCGGAGGCGCGACGCGTCGAACCCGTCCACGCGGAACGACGGCCCTTCGGAGATCCCGCGCGACGGGACCTCGACGAGGAGCCGCCCGCCCCGGGCGACCCGCCGGCCGCCGAGGACGACGAGGTCGGGGCGGACGTCGTCGAGGCTCTCGAACGTGATCAGGTCGGCCCGGTAGCCGGGGGCGATCGCGCCCCGGTCGCGGAAGCCGTAGTGCCGCGCGGCCGAGAGAGAAGCGAGACGGAACGCGAGGACCGGGTCGAGGCCGAGGGCGATGGCCCGCCTCACGTGGTGGTCGACGTGGCCGTGGGCGAGGAGGTCCCACGGGTGGCGGTCGTCCGTCGCGAACGCGAAGCGCTCGGAACTGGCGGCGGTCACGAGCGGGAGGAGGTCGTCGAGGTTCTTCGCGGCCGTTCCCTCGCGGATCCAGATCGACATCCCGCGCCGGGACTTCTCAGCCGCCTCCTCGCGGCCGAGGCACTCGTGGTCGGTCCGGATGCCGGCGCCGACGTAGGCGTTCAGGTCGAGGCCCGTCAGGAGAGGGGAGTGGCCGTCGATCGGGAGGCCCCGGGATGCGGCGTCCTCCACCTTCGCCCGGACGCCCGGGTCGCCGAAGAGGAAGCCGGGAACGTTCATCATCTCGGCGAGGCCGAGGACGTTCTTCCTGCCGTAGAAGGCGGCGAGCTCCTCCGCCCCGAGGTCCGCGCCGGCGGTCTCCAGGTGCGTCGCGGGGACGCACGAGGGGAGCATGACGTGGAACTCCACGGGGAGCCCCTCGGCCGACGCGAGGAAGGCGTCGAGCCCCTCGGCGCCGCGCACGTTCGCGATCTCGTGCGGGTCGGTGACGACGGCGGCCGTTCCGTGCGCCGCCGCGAGCCGCGCGAAGACGGGGGGCGTCGTCATCGTCGACTCGACGTGGATGTGAGCGTCCCAGAAGGCCGGCGCGAGGAACGCGCCCCGAAGGTCGATCTCGTTGGCCGGGTCGGCCGCGCGGTACGGGCCGAAGCCGAGGACGCGGTCGCCCCGGACGCCGACCGTCTCCTCGTGGATCTCGCCCGTCAGGACGTTGACGACCCGGGCGTTCCGGAAGACGAGGTCCGCGGGGACGGTCCCGCGGGCGGCGTCGACGAACGCGGCGAGGGGGAGCTTGCCTTCGGCCATGGGAGCCTCCGGCGGCAAGCGTAGAACGAGAGGGCCGGAGGACGAAACCGGCAGAGGCCCCTTCGTGGAGCCCCGTCGCGCCCGGGGCCGCGGCGGGGCGACTTCCGGCGCCCGTTCGTCTAGCATTCGCGCACTTCGAAAGGAGGGTCCCCCATGTCCGAGCGCACGGAGCTGCTGCCCGGTTCGTTCTGCTGGCCCGAGCTCGCCACTCCCGACGCCGCGCAGGCCAAGGCGTTCTACGCCGGCCTCTTCGGCTGGGAGGCCGTCGACGTTCCGACGGCCGGCGGCGCCTACACACTCCTGAAGCTGCGCGGCAAGGACGTCGCCGCCCTCCGGACGCTGAGCGCGCCCGAGCTCGAGCGGAAGGTGCCGTCCCACTTCATGACCTACGTCTCGACGGCCTCGGTCGACGCGACGGCCGCGAAGGCGACGGAGCTCGGCGGGAAGGTCTGCCACGGGCCGTTCGACGTGGAAGGGGTCGGCCGGATGGCGGTCGTCGCCGACCCGGAAGGGGTCGTCTTCGCGCTCTGGGAGGCTCGCGGGCACATCGGCGCGCAGCTCGTGGGCGAGGACCACACGCTCTGCTGGACGGAGCTCGTGACGAAGGACCCCGCCGGCGCGAAGGCGTTCTACGGCGGCCTCTTCGGCTGGACGTGGAAGGCTTCGGAGACCTCGGCGGTCGAGTACTGGGAGACGTACCGCGGGGACCAGCCGATCGGCGGCCTCCTCCCGATGAAGGGGGAATGGTGGGGCGACGTCCCGCCCCACTGGATGCCCTACTTCCTCGTCCCCGACTGTGACGCGGCCGTGCGGAAGGCGGCCGCGCTCGGGGGCGGCGCGGCGGTGCCGACGACGGAGATCCCCCACGTCGGGACGTTCGCCGTCCTCCGGGACCCGCTCGGGGCTCACTTCTCCGTCATCGCGATGGCGGCGATGCCCGAAGGCGCCTGAGCCCGCGGCCCGCACCCCGCGACGGACGGGTGTACCGTCGCCCGGAGCGGAGGGCCCCGGCGATGCGGACGATCGACCTGAGGAGCGACACGGTGACGCGGCCCTCGGCCGCGATGCGCCGCGCGATGGCGGAAGCCGTCGTCGGCGACGACGTCTTCGGCGACGATCCGACGGTGAGGGCGCTCGAGGAGCACGCCGCGGCGCTCTTCGGGAAGGCCGCGGGGCTCTTCGTCCCGTCGGGGACGATGTCGAACCAGGCGGCCCTCCTCGCCTGGACCGAGCGCGGCGACGAGGTCTTCGTCCACGAGCGGAGCCACGTCCTCCTCTACGAGCAGGCGGGCGCGGCAGTCCTCGGCTCGCTCCAGACGCGGAGCTTCGCGTCCGACGACGGGATGCTCGACCCGGAGGCGATGGAAGACTTCGTCCACAGCGGGGAGGACCCGCACAACGCGCGGACGCGCCTCGTCGCCCTCGAGAACACGCACAACCACTGCGGCGGGCGGGTCCTCGACCCGCGCGGGGTCCTCGCGGTGCGGGCCTTCTGCGACCGGTACGGCCTCGTCCTCCACCTCGACGGGGCGCGCGTCTGCAACGCGGCGGTCGCGAGCGGGCGGCCTCTCCCGGAGCTCGCGGCCCCGTTCGACTCGGTGAGCGTCTGCCTCTCGAAGGGGCTCGGCGCGCCGGTCGGGTCGGTCCTCGTCGGTCCCGCGGACTTCGTGAAGAGGGCCCGGCGCGCCCGGAAGCTCCTCGGCGGCGGGATGCGCCAGGCGGGGATACTCGCCGCCGCGGGGCTCTTCGCGCTGAAGGAGAACGTCGCGCGCCTCGCCGACGACCACCGCCGCTGCCGGACGCTCGCGGAGGCGATCGCGAAGGCGCCCGGGCTCTCCGTCGACCTCGCGCGCGTGGAGACGAACATGGTCTTCGCCTCGACGCGGCTCACGGGGGCCAAGGCCGCCGAGGTCGCCCGACGGCTCGCCGAGGCGGGGGTCCTGGCGCTCGACGAGTCGCCCTGGCTCCTCCGCTTCGTGACGCACCTCGACGTCGACGACGCCGACGTCGAGGAAGCGGGGGAGATCGTCGTGCGGACGATGTCCGCGATGGCGTGAGGAGCAGCCTCCGCCCCCGATGAACGGAGCCGGCCCCGAGGGGCCTTCCGCCGGCACCGGCCGGGAGCTCTTCTCCGCCGGGTTCGTCACCTTCTCGCTCCTCCGCGAGACCCCGCCGGTCCTGCCGCCCTTCGCGGCGGACCAGGGCCTGTCGCCGGCCTCGGCGAGCCTCTCCCTCTCCGCGGCGACGCTCGCGCTCGCCGTCGCGGACGCCCTCGGACGGGCGCCGGGCCGCGGACGCGAGGCGGAGGAGGACTAGAAGCGGCCTTCGTCGACGTCCCGGAGGAACGCGATGAGCCCCTCGAAGTAGCGC
>JAGOBQ010000477.1 GCA_017999215.1 Thermoanaerobaculia bacterium | reverse complement strand
CCTTCGTACTGCCCACGGGGCTGAACCTGCCGACAGAGAACCTCCTGGTCGTGCAGGGCTACCTCCAGCCGACCTACATTCGAACGTTGCCCCTGGTGGATGGATGGAACTCGTGGTTCACCTACGGGTCGGGCGCTTCGCGGGCGGACTACGTCCTGAGGTCGAGCGGGAAGGGGGGAGTCCCCCAGACGGCCCCCCTCTACGAGGTGACGACCGACTTTCGGGACGACATCATCCTGGTCAACGGCCGGTTCGTCCAGTGGCCGGGGGTGTCCAGCACTGAACGAGGCCTGAGTGCGGGTCGACACTTTTCGCGGACCTCAGGAGGAGCAGGGCGACAATTTTTGTCGACGCCACCCCGGACAAGTCGGCGAAAGACCGGCCCCACACGCTTCTGTCGGCGAGCGGTTAGCGGCGCGAGACTTGCAAAGAATCGGGCAAGGAGGCTTTCTCACATGAAGAGGAACTCGAAAGGCTTCACCCTCATCGAGCTGCTGATCGTCGTTGCGATCATCGGCATCATCGTCGCCATCGCGATCCCGAACCTGCTGAACGCGATCCAGCGCGCCAAGCAGCGTCGGTCGATGGGCGACATCCGGACGACGGCGACCGCCATCGAGGCGTACGCCGTCGATCTCAACCGGTACCCGCCGGCCGGCGGGTACACGATTCCCTCGACCGTGGACATCGGCACGACCCTCGGCAAGATCTCGAACTACGTCTCTCCGACGTACGTCAAGCAGGTCCCCCTCTCCGACGGCTGGAACTCCTGGTTCAACGGGAGCACCGACTCGAGCGGCAGCCTCTATCTCCTTGCTTCC
Source organism: Thermoanaerobaculia bacterium (assembly GCA_017999215.1). Classification (GTDB taxonomy): domain Bacteria; phylum Acidobacteriota; class Thermoanaerobaculia; order UBA5066; family UBA5066; genus UBA5066. Next base: position 3,058 of record JAGOBQ010000477.1, on the reverse strand, counting down.
GCTGGCAGGGACGGGAGTTTCTCGGTCAAGGGCGGCAATAGTCTTCCCGGCCCGACGACCGACTTCAACTCCGACATCGTCTACGTGAACGGCTCGTTCGTTCAGTGGCCGGAGGGTGTCCAGCGCTAAAGCGCTCGACCGTCCAGGTCTGAAGAGCCTCCGGGGTTTCGGCCCCGGGGGCTTTCTTCTTTCGGTGAGGGCGCAGCCCCCGGCCGATCAGGCCTCGACCGGCAGAAGGAGCTCGATCCGGGCGCTCCAGCCTCGCTCGTCGGTCTCGACCGACGAGCCCGAGACCTGAAGGGGCCGGACGTCGCCTTTCGGGAGGTGGACGGGGAGGTTCGCCGTGACGCGGCGCTCGTCGAACGCGAGCCAGCGAGGCGGCTGGAGCGCCCCCTCTTCCTCGCGCGCCGCCCGCAGGACGTCGTGGACCAGCTCGACGAGGAGGGCGTCGTCGTCCCCCGCCGAAGCCTGGACGGGGACGACCTGTCCCTCGTTCTTCCCCTCCGGCAGCGGCGCGCCGTAGACGGCCTCGAGGACGCCGGTCAGGGCGTCCCGGAAGAGGCCCTCGCGGTCGGGGGAGCTCACCAGAAGCTCGATCTCGTCCGGATTCGTCCTCAGCTCATACGGCACGGCGTGCCTCCTTCCGCGGCCGAGGATCTTAGCGCTGACGCTCCCTCCCCGGAGGCGGCGAGAATCGGGGGGTGAGCGACGCACGGCTCCCCCCCCTCTCCGATCGCCTGCGCGAGCGGATCGCGCGAGAAGGTCCTCTCCGATTCGACGACTTCCAGTGCGCCGCGCTCTACGACGGCGCGGGCGGCTACTACGAGCGGCCGGGGCGCGTGGGCCGGAGCGGCGACTTCGTCACCGGGGCCTCGTGGCACCCGGCCTTCGCGCGCTGCCTCGGACGGGTGGCCTCCCGCCTGGGCCGGGAGCTCGGAGGTCCGATCGATCTCGTCGACGTCGGGGCCGGGGAAGGGGAGCTCCTGGCCTTTCTGGAGGAGGCGGCGCCGGGCGCCGACTGGCGGCTTCGCGGAGTGGAGGCTGCTGCCGCCCGGCGAATGGCCGCCTCGCAACGTGTGCCCCGCGCCGCGTTCCATTCTTCCGTGAGTGAGCTGCCGGGAAAGCTTCGGGGGCTCGTCGTCGCCTACGAGCTCCTCGACGCGCTGCCCGTCCGCGCCCTCCGGGCGGACGAGGACGGCACGCTTTCGGAGCGGTGCGTCGGGGTCGACGGGGACGGCCGGTTCACCTGGGTCGAGCGCCCCTGCCCGGACGGGCCGGCGATCCTCTCCGCCCTCGCGCGGCGGGGGGCGGCGCTGGAGCAGGGACAGCTTCTCGAGGTTCGCCCGGGGGCGGCGGCGCTTGCCCGGTCGATCGCTTCCCGGCTCGAGAAGGGGCTTCTCCTCTTCTTCGACTACGGCGCGCCGACGCGCGCCCTCTACGGTCCGGCCCGCGTGAAAGGGACCCTCGAGTCGTTCCTCGCCCACCGCGTCTCGCGCGACGTCCTGACCGACCCGGGGAGCCGCGACCTCACCGCCTGGGTCGATTTCGGGGAAGTGGTAGAAGCGCTCCGCGCCGAGGGGCTCGTCGTCCACGGGCTCGTCTCGCAGTCCCGTTTTCTCCTCGCGACCGGCATCGCGGAGGAGCTCGCGCTCGCCCCGGGCGAGGTCGTCGACGCCCGTCGGGCCGCCGAGCGGAACGCCGTCGCCAAGCTCGTCAGCCCGGGAGGGATGGGCGAGTCGATCCGCGTCCTCGTCGCGGAGCGCGAAACGGGACTCGGGAAGTCCTTGATTTCGAGCCCTTTGGTTTGACTTCGGGACATCCCGACCGGACAATCCGCCGCATGTGACGACGCGCACAATCCCGGGGCGGAAGCGCCCCCCGGGGAGGCGCGTGCGCGGGGGGCCCAGGCCGTGCAGAGCTACATTCCGATCCTCTTCTTCGCCGCGATCGCGGCGCTTTTCCCGATCGTCATCCTCGTCGTGATGGCGCTTCTCCGGGCCAAGGCGCCGAACCCGACGAAGCTGTCGCCCTACGAGTGCGGCATCGCTTCGGCGACCGACGCTCACGACCACCGGTTCTCGGTCCGGTACTACCTGATCGCCGTCCTCTTCGTCGTCTTCGACGTCGAGACGGTGTTCCTCTTCCCGTGGGCGGTCATGTACGACAAGCTCCTCCTCTTCGGCCTGATCGAGATGGCGGTCTTCCTCTACATCCTGGTGCTCGGCTACGTCTACGTCTGGAAGCGGGGGGCGCTCTCGTGGGCCTGATCAAGGACCTGCCGGACAACGTCATCACGACCTCGGTCGACGCCCTGATCGGCTGGGGACGCAAGAACTCCCTCTGGCCGCTGCAGTTCGGCCTCGCCTGCTGCGCGATCGAGATGATGGCGGTGACCGACAGCCGCCACGACATGGCGCGCTTCGGAGCCGAGGTCTTCCGCGGCTCGCCGCGGCAGGCCGACCTGATGCTCGTCGCCGGGACGGTGACGGAGAAGATGGCGCCGATCGTCCGCCGCCTGTACGACCAGATGGCCGATCCGAAGTGGGTCATCGCCATGGGCTCCTGCGCGACCTGCGGCGGCCCCTACCGAACCTACGCCGTGACGCAGGGCGTCGACCGGCTGATCCCCGTCGACGTCTACGTCCCGGGCTGCCCCCCGCGGCCCGAGGCGCTCCTCTACGGCCTCATGGAGCTGCAGAAGAAGATCCAGAAGTCGCGCACCCTCCGGCGCGCTTCGTGAACGGGCGAGCGCGATGAGCGAAGACAAGCCGATTACCCCCGAGACTCCCGCCGCGGAGCCGGTCTCGAAGGCGCCCGAGCCCCCGGCGGCGCCCGAGCCGAAGCCCGTCCCTGAGGCGGCGCCGGCCCCGGCGGCTCCTGTAGCGGCCGCGCCGAAGCCGGCAGTCCCCGCCGCCCCGCCGAAGCCGGCCGGTCCGAAGCCGACCGATGCGAGCGGCAAGCCCCTCGTCGCCGCTCTGGCCACCGCGGTGCCGGGCGCGGTCCTCGAGGCGTACGAGTTCGTCGGGGAGACGACCGTGAAGGTCGACCCGGCCCCGTC
>JAGOBQ010000476.1 GCA_017999215.1 Thermoanaerobaculia bacterium | reverse complement strand
GTGCTCGCCGTGGAAACGCTCGGTGACCGGGAAGAGCTTCCGCGTCGCGCGGACGACGAGGTTCTTGTTCGGGTCGGTCTCGCCCTCCGTCAGGAGGAGCATCTTGATCCCGGTCAGGATGAGGAAGCCTCCGAAGACGTAGATGATCCAGGAGAACTCCTGGATCATCCGCGCCCCCGCCGCGATCATCATCCCCCGCAGGATCAGCGCGCCGAGGATCCCCCAGAAGAGGACCCGGTGCTGGTAGAGCGCCGGGACGGCGAAGAACGTGAAGATCATGCTGATGACGAAGATGTTGTCGACGGCGAGCGACTTCTCCACGAGGTACCCCGTCACGTACTTGACGAGGGCCGACGCGCCGTCGTTGTAGACCGTCCCGAGCCCCTCCACGGCGACGGGCCGCAGCGTCATCATGTCCGGCGTCAGCCCGAGCCCCAGCCAGTGGTTCTCGTACCCGAGGTAGATGAAGCCGCTGAAGGCGAGGCCGAGCGCGATCCAGAAGGCGGACCAGCCGAGCGCCTCCTTCACGCTCACGACGTGGGCCTTCCTGTGGAAGACCCCCAGGTCGAGCGCGAGCAGCGCCAGGACCAGGACGATGAAGCCGGCGTACATCCAGAACACTCGGGGAGCTCCTTTCGGGGCCGACGCTCGGCGCCGGAACCCGGACGCAGCGCTAACGCGCGACCCGCCGCCGATATTCCCCGCCCGGACCGACTCGGAATGGACGACCCGCGCTATGATCGGAGGCCTGAGACGGCTTCTGCAATCGGTCCTTGCCTGACGGGCCGGCGCGCCCCGTAGCGCGCCCCTGATCGAGACGGGCGACCCGCCCGGCGATGCTTCTTTCGCCGCGGCGCCCCGGCTCCCGTTCCCCGTCCGCACACCGAGATGGAGAAGCCCGCCATGCCCCTGACCCGATTCGGGTGGGACCGCGAATTCGAAGCCCTGTTCGAGAACCACGCGCGCGAGGGGTTCGTCCCCGCCCGCGTCCTGACCGCGACCCGCGAGAGCTACCGTCTGGCGACCGCAGGCGGCGAGCTCCCCGCCGAGCTCTCCGGCCGGCTCCGCTTCGCCGCGGAATCCTCCGCCGACCTTCCGGCCGTCGGCGACTGGGTGGCCGCTCGGGTCTACCCGGGCGACGGCCTGGCCGTCGTCGACTCCGTGCTGCCGCGCCGGACGGCGCTCGTCCGGCGCTCGTCCGGCCGGCGCGACGAAGCGCAGGTGCTCGCCGCGAACGTCGACCTCCTCCTCGTCGCCGCGCCGCTCGGCGGAGAGCTGCGCGAGCGGAGGATCGAGAGGTTCCTCGCCCTCGCGCGCGAGGCCGACGTCGCGCCCGCCGTCCTCCTGACGAAGTCCGACCTCGCCGACGACCCCGCCGTCGACCTCGCCGCGGCCCGGGCCGTCGCCGGCGACGCGCCGGTCGTCGTCGTGAGCGCGCGGACCGGCGCCGGCTTCGAAGCGCTCGAGCCCCTCCTGCCGCCGCGCCGGACCGCCGCGCTCCTCGGCCCTTCCGGCGCCGGAAAGTCGACGCTCGTCAACGCTCTCCTTGGCGAGCGCCGCCAGTCGACCCGCGAGGTCCGCGAATGCGACCTGCGGGGCCGTCACGCGACGACGAGCCGGGAGCTCTTCACCCTCCCCGGCGGTGCGCTCCTCGTCGACACGCCGGGGCTTCGCGAGCTCTCTCTCTGGGACGGCGCGGAGGCGATCGCCGAGACGTACGACGAGATCGCGGCGCGCGCCCCCGGCTGTCGCTTCCGCGACTGCCGCCACGAGGGAGAGCCCGGCTGCGCCGTCCGGGCGGCTGCGGACGAGGGCGTCATCGACCCGGATCGACTCGCCGCGTTCGAGAAGCTCCGCCGCGGGGGCGAGGCTCGCGCCGGGCGGGGCGCTCTCGGTGCGGCCCGCGCCGAGCGCGAGCGCTGGCGACGAATGATGGGCGGGTCGAAGGGACCGGTGAAGCTGCGGTGAGGAGGGCCGTCAGCGGATCGCCGAGGCTGCGGGCTCCGGGTCGATCGCGGCGCGGGCGAGGCCCCCTCCCGCCTCGTTCGACACGAGGACCCACCGGTCCCGGTGGGCCGTCGCGAGAATCGTGTAGGGCCGCCTCTGGTTCCCGGGCGCCGCCCACTCGCCGAGGACCTCCCGGTGGAGGACGGCGAGGACCCGCCGCCGACCGTTCCAGAGCCGAGAGAACTCCTCGTCGGTCTGGAAGATGCCGTCGCGGTCGCGTCTCCTCCCGAACTCGAGCTCGCTCCCGGCGCCGATACGACTCAGCGGGGTCAGCCGGCCGGAGTAGAACGGGAGGGACTCGACGTAGTCGCCGCGCTGGACGAGGAGGTCCCCGGGCCGGAGCGTCTCCCGGAGCGCCGCGACGACCGGCCAGCTCCCGTCCCATCGGGCCCAGGCCGGAAGGACGAGGTGAGCCCCGCCGAGGAAGAGGATCCAGGCCGCGCCGGCGAGCAGGAGCCCCCGCTCCGGGACGAGCGAAGGGCCGATCCCGACGAGGAGGAAGCCGGCGAGGAGCGCCGCGGCGAACCCCATGGCCGGTTCGGCGAGACCCGGGACGGCGAGGTCCTCGGTGGCCCCGGCCCACGCCGTCGCCGCCGCGAGGAGCCCGAGAAGCCCGGTGATGCTCCAGCGCTCGCCCCGCCTGAGCGCGAGCCCCTCCTCGTCGCGCGCGACGGCGAGCGCGAGGAGGAGCGCGAGGCTGGGGAAGACGGGGTGGACGTAGGGGATGAGCTTCGACCTCGAGAGCGAGAAGAACGCAATGACGAGGAGGACCCAGAGGATGAGGAACGACTCGAGAGGGCGCGCGGACCAACCGGCGCGGCGGGGTCCCGGCCAGACCGACCGAAGCCGCGGCAGGAGCGGGGTGAAGGGGAGGAAGCCGCCCGCGACGACCGCGAGGAAGTACCACGGAGCGCCAGGGCGGTGGTGACTCGGGAGGAGGAACCGTTCGAAGTGCTCTCGGACGAAGTAGAAGCGGAGGAAGTCGGGCTCGCGGAGCGCGGCGGCCACGTGCCACGGAGCCGCGAGCAGGAGGAAGGCGAGGACGGGCATCGGCGAGAGCAGAGCCCGGAGCGGGCGCGTCCTGCCGGTGGCGGCGGTCCAGAGGAGCACCGCCCCTCCCGGGAGGAGGACGCCAACGAGGCCCTTGAGAAGGACGGCCGCTGCGGCCGACGCGGCGAACCCGAGGGCGAGCGCCCTCTCGCGTCCCCGGCTCGCCCCGCCCTCGCCGAGCGCGGCGCACGAGAGGACCGCCGCGGTCTGGGCGGCCGTCAGGATCGGGTCGATGAGGACGATCCGCGCGAGGCCGAAGCCGAGGAGGGAGCCGCCGAAGAAGAGGGCGGCCAGCGCCCCCGCCCGCTCCCCTGCCCTGCGGCGGGCGAAGAGGAAGAGCGCGAGCATGGTGCCGACCGTTGCGAGCTTCCCCGGGAGGCGTGCCGCCTCCTCGTTCACGCCGAAGAGGCGGTACGAGCCGGCGACGAGCCAGTAGGCGAGGGGCGGCTTCTCGATGTAGACGAGGCCGTTCTGGTGAGGGAGGACCCAGTCCCCCGAAGCGAGCATCTCCCGCGGGATCTCCGCGTAGCGTCCCTCGTCCGGGTCGACCAGCGGCACCTGGAACGGCTCGGCGAGGACGAGGAGAGCGACGAGGATCGCGAGAATCGTCTCCGGCAGGACTCGGATCCGAGCGTTCGGCATTCCGTCACGGTCGCCCAAGGGGCCGAACGGCTTCCGAATCCCGCCGAACGATCGCCGAACGCGGTCTTCAGCTCCCCGAGGCCCTCCAGCCCGGGAGCCGCAGCCGAAAGACGGTCCGCTCTCCTCCGGACTCGCCGGCCACGACGTCCCCGCCGTGGACCCGCGCCACGTGGCGGGCGAGGGAAAGGCCG
>JAGOBQ010000475.1 GCA_017999215.1 Thermoanaerobaculia bacterium | reverse complement strand
CCCTGGAGCCGGGAGACGAGCCTCTCGATCTGCTGCCTCTGGTCGGCCGAAGCCTTCCCGAGGCGTCCGGACTGCTCCGAGATCGCGGCGTCCTTCGCGCGCAGCCTCTCCGTCAGCGCCTTCCGCCGGTCGGCCTGCATCCCCGCGCGCAGGTCCGCGGTCCTCTCGTACGCGGCCCGGGCGGCGACGATCTCCTCGAGCGCGCGGGAGTAGTCCTTCGCGCCGTAGAGGAGCCGAGCGCGGAGGAAGTGCGCGTCCGGGAAGTCGGGCATCTCCTGCACGCTGACGGCGAGGGCGTCGAGCGCCCCTTCGCGGTCGTTCTTCTCGAGGAGCTTCAGCGCCCTCTCGTACTTCGCGATCGCGCCCTTGTAGCGCCGGAGCCGCTGGGCGTCCGTCGCGCGGTGCTCCTCCTGCGCCGCGGCCGGGAGGGCGGGGACGATCGCCGCGAGGGCGAGCGCGACGACGGGGAGAAGGCGGTTTCGTCTCATGCCGATCCTCCGGGGCGCGACCGTGCCGCGCTAGCCGATCCGTCTCCAGCCGGGGGCGAGGCCGTCCGGCATCGTCTCGAGCGCCGCGGCGAGCGCCTCGGACCAGGCGGAGACGTCGGACGGCCGCTCGAGAACGTCCTTCGAGAGAGCCGCCGCGAGGGCGGCGGACGCTTCCTGCGGCACTCCGGGGAGGACGTCCGAGGCGAGGGGCGGCACCTCGTCGATGACGTTCGCCATGATCCGCCCCAGGTCCTCGCCGCGGATCGCGCGGCGGCCGAGCAGCGCCTCGTAGCAGACGGCGCCGAGGGAGTAGACGTCGGTGCGCGCGTCGACGTTCCATCCGTGCACCTGCTCGGGCGACATGTACTCCGGCGTCCCGACGACCATCCCGGTGCGGGTCAGCCCCTTCTCGTGGGCCATCTCCTTGGCGAGGCCGAAGTCGAGGACCTTCACGCGGAAGCCCGCCGGGTCTTCCGCGAGGAAGAGGTTCCCCGGCTTGATGTCGCGGTGGACGACGCCGGCGGCGTGCGCGGCCGCGAGCGCCGCGCCCGCCTCGCGCGCGAGCTGGGCGACCTGGCGCGGCGTGCCGGTCCCGCACGCGAGGAGGACGTGCGAAAGGTCGTGCCCGTGGAGCATTTCCATCACGAGGAACGCGGTGCCGTCGGGGAGCTCGCCCGAGTCGAAGAGCCCGATGACGCCGGGGTGCGAGATCCGGGCGATGGTGCGCGCCTCGTGCTCGAAGCGGGCCTTCAGCTCGGAGTCGCCGAAGTGCTCCGGCCGGATCAGCTTGATGGCGACGTCGCGCGCGAGGCGCGTGTCGCGGGCGGAGAAGACCGTCGCCATCCCGCCCTGCCCGAGGATGCGCTCGAACCGGTAGCGGCCGAGGAGCTCGTAGGGGAGCGGGCGGGGGGTGTCGAGCGGCGAGCCGTCGACGGCGCACTCCTCCGCGGCCTGGTCGTAGCAGCGTCCGCAGAGAGGGCAGACCTGGAGCGTGGCGATCCCCTGCTCGTGCATCTCCCGGAGCGTCGCCTCCCGCTTCTCGCGGAGCGTCGAGAGCTGCCGGCGCATGTGGGCCATGTCGAGCGCGGCGCCGAGCTGGTGCGCGAAGCCGCCCACGAGCCGCCGCTCGGTCTCGCCCCAGACGACCGCCGGGCCCTGGACGAGGAGCGCGCCGCGCAGCTCGGAGCTCATCCCGGAGACCGGGACGACGACCGCGCCGTCCTGCGAAGGGAGGACGCGCGGCGTGCCCGGGACCGAGGAACGAAGGTCGTCGATTCGCGGCGGGGCGAGGCCGGCATCGGAGAGGGGAACGACGTCGTCGTCGCGGACCTCCCAGATGCCGATCCGCTCGGCGCCGATCGCGCTCGCGACGTCGGCGGCGAGCGCCTGGGACCAGCTCGCCACGTTCTCGGACGGCGCGGGGCTCGCCTCGAGGAGTCGCGCGATCTCTCCCTGCGCGTTCCGCAGGTGGTCGTTCGCCGTGGCGAGGTCGGCCGTCCGCTCCGCGACGACCCGTTCGAGCTCCTGGTTCCGGCGCCGCAGGACGAGCGTCCTCCAGCGGAACGTCCCGGCGACCGCGGCGACGAGCGCGAGGAGGACGACGGAGCGGAACCAGGGGGTCATCCAGAACGGGGGATCGACTCGAATCGGGATCGTGACCACCTCGCCCCAGAGCCCCGACTCGTTGATCCCCTGCACGTGGAGCTTCAGCTCTCCGGCCGGGAGGTTCGTGTAGCGGAGCTCGGGCTCGCGGCGGAGCGGGAGCCAGCCCTCCTCGAGCCCTTCGAGGCGGGCGCGGTAGGACGTCCGCCCCCGGGCGCGGAACGAGAGGACCGCCACGCGGAACGCGGCGGACCGCTCCGCCCACGCGAGCTCGAGCCGGTCGGGGAAGGGGACCGTGCGCCCCGGGAGGCGGACCGACTCGACGACGACGCGCGGCGGGTGGGCATTCGGGCGGTGCGAGGCCGGGTCGTAGCGCGAGAGGCCGTCGACCGTGCCGATCCAGACGACCCCGTCGCGGTCGGTGTGGAACGCGTTGATGTTCGTCTCCCAGCCGGCGAGGCCGTCGTCGGGCGTGAACGGCGTCACGGCGTCTCCCGCGCCGAGGCGGTACACGCCGCGCGTCGTGCCGACCCAGATCGTGCCGGTCCGGTCCTCGCCGACGAAGTAGACGTACGGGCTCCCGAGCCGGTCCGTCAGGAGCGTCCACGTCCCGTCGGTCTCGAGCCGCGCGAGGCCGCTCCCGCTCGCCGCCCAGAGCCGCCCCTTCGAGTCCTCGAAGAGCTTGTTGACGTACGGGCTGCTCATTGCCGCGGGCGGGGCGGGGAGGGGCATGACCGTCTCGCCGTCGCAGGCGGCGAGACGAGCGCCGAAGGCGGCCCAGACGCCGCCGGCGCGGCGCGGCGCGAGGGCGTGCGTGACGCCGATCCGGGTGCCGTCCGGAAGGCTGTCGAAGACCCGCCACGTCCCGTCCGCGCGAAGGAGGGCGAGCCCTCCCTCGGTCCGGCGGCTGCCGACCCAGAGGCGGGCGTCGCCGTCGAAGGAGAAGCCCCACACGTCGGCGCTGATCGCGGCGCCGAAGTCGTCGACGGGACCGAGTCGCTCCTCTCCGGGGCGCCGTCGCTGCAGTCCGCCCTCGGACCAGACCCAGAGGCTGCCGTCGGGGCCTTTCTCGGCCCGGAAGACGAGCTCGTTCGCGAGCCCCTGCGCCTCCCCGACGACCTCGGCGACGCGCGGCGCGGCCCCGCGCGTCAGCCGCGCGGCCCCGCGCATCGTCCCGAGCCAGAGGTCCCCGTCCGCCGTCTCGCTCATCGAGAAGACGCACGCCGAGGGGAGCCCCTCCTTCACCCCGAGGTTCCGGACGAGCTGCCCGCGGAAGCGGGCGAGGCCGCCGACGTCGGTCCCGACCCAGACGTTTTCCTCGCGATCCTCGAACGCGAAGTTGACGACGTTCGACGGGAGGCCGTTCTCGGTGCTCCAGCGCTCGAAAGCGACCGACCCGGGGCGGCGAAGGAAGAGGCCCGAGTCGTTCGTGGCGACGTAGAACGTACCCGAAGGCCCGAGCGTGATCCGGAACACGGCCCGCCCGCCGCGCGCCATCAGCGGGACCGGCTTCCACTCCGCGCCGGACCTCAGCCAGAGGCCGCGCGTCGCCGTTCCGAGCCAGAGCCCCTCCGGAGTCTCCGCCAGGGCGCGGCCGCCGTCGCCGAGGGCGGGCGGCCCCTCCTCGGAGGAGGCGGCGGAGCCCTCGATCCGGTAGAGCCCGCGGTTCGTCGCGGCGTACGTCCCGCGCGCCGTCGGGAGGACGTCGAACGTCGTCACGGGGCGCTCCGGACCGCCGAGGACGGAGACGCAGGAATCGTCCTCGCAGCGGAGGACCCCCTCCTCCGTACCGAGCCAGATC
>JAGOBQ010000474.1 GCA_017999215.1 Thermoanaerobaculia bacterium | reverse complement strand
CCATGACGATCCGGACGCTCTCGCCGAAGCGGCGCAGCTGCACGCCCCCCGTCCGGAGCGTGAACCAGAGCCCCGTCCCGAGGAGGAGGAGCATCGCGAAGGAGAACTCCCCGAGGACCGGGATCGCGGCCCACGCGACGACGTTCTTCGGGAAGTCCCAGAGGAGGTCGGAGACCGGCACGAAGAAGGCGAAGAGGTCGTTGACGACCTCGAAGACGTGCTGCATCCCGCTCCCTTCAGCTCCCGCCGGCGGTCTCGACCCGGTCCCGGCCCAGGCGCTTCGCATCGTACAGGGCTTGGTCGGCGCGTTCCCGGGCCGATTCGAAGCCCGCCGCCGAGTCGACCTGGGCGACGCCGAAGCTGGCCGTGACGGGCACCGCGATCGCCCCCCGCGTCACGGGCCGCGCCCGCAGCGCCGTGGCCAGCCGGCGGGCGGTGTCGGCGGCGGCCGGGGACGGCGTCATCGGCAGCAGGACGGCGAGCTCCTCGCCCCCGACCCGGGCCAGGAGGTCGATCTCCCGCAGCTCCGCTCGGATGCGGTCGACGACCTCCACGAGGACGGCGTCGCCGATCCCGTGTCCCCACGTGTCGTTCACGACCTTGAAGCGGTCGAGGTCGAGGAGGACGAGGGAGAGCGGCGTCCCGAAACGGCGCGCGCGCTCCGTCTCGCGGATCGCGGCCTCGTCGAACGCGAGGCGGTTCGCGGCGCCCGTCAGCGGGTCGGTCGTGGCGAGCCGCCGGAGCTGCTCGTTGTCGAGGTAGAGGGACGGCACGGCGAGGCCGAAGTAGGCCGAGCCCGCCAGGACGATCATCGCGAACTGGTAGGCGGTCGTGTGCTCGCCGGCGCCGGCGAGGGCGCCGGCGCCCGCGATCGCCACGCTCAGCGCGGCGACGGCGCCGAACGCGCGGGCCGACCCTTCGGTGTGGACGATCCACATGAGCGGGACGATCGCGAAGAAGACGAGGAACGCGGTGGCGAGCTCTCGCAGGCCGAAGCCGCCGAGAAGGGCGAGCGATCCGGCGAGGGGGAGGAGGCAGAGCGCGAACAGGAAGACGAACCGGCGCCAGCCCGGGCGCGCCGGGCGGAGCCGGGAGACCGCTCCGAAGAGGGGTGTGGAGCGCAGGCGGAACGTCGCGGCCAGGCGCTCGAGGAGCGCCGCGAGGGCGGGGCCGAGGGCGACGACGCCGACGAAGTCCCCGACGAACCACGGGAGGAGGATCGCGCGCGCCTCCGCGGGCGCGATCACCCCGGCGGCGGCGAGCGCGAAGGCGCCGCCCGCGGCCGCGAGCGCGGCCGAGACGGGCGCGACGACGAGGAAGGCGGTGACCGCGTGCGGCACGCTGCTTCCGGACCAGCGCCGCAGGGCCGCCGCCCCGAGGCCGAACGCGCCGACGTGGGCCGTGGCGAAGAGCGCCCCCGCGACGAGCAGGGCCCCGAGGTCGTAGTCGACGCTGTAGAACTCGCCGAGCCGGAGCGTGACGAGGACCGCGGCGGCCGAGACGCCGGGGACGGCGCGCGGCCCGAGGACGGCGAGCGCCGCGAACGTGAGGCCGGCCGGCGGGAACCAGAGGCTCGCGTGCGGCGCGTACTCCTGGATGCTCCCGAGCGTCCAGGCCGCGACCCAGGCGAGCGCGAGAAGGGCCGTGACGACGACCTCGCGCCCGGGCCCCGGCCGCACCGACGAGGGCGCTCTTCGCGCGGCGCGAGCTCCGGAGTCGGGCGGGGGCGGTTCCTGCACCGGCTCTCGACGCTAGCAGATCGGCCCGGCCGCCGGGAACCCGGTCAGGCGGAGAGCTCGGCCCAGCGGGCGTAGAGCCTGTCGACCTCCGCCTGCGCCGCCTCGATCTCGCGCGCGAGGGCGACGAGCCGCGGGCCGTCGGAGACGACCTCGGGCCGCTCGCAGTCGGCCCGGAGCGCGGCGAGCTTCTCCTCGGCCTCGAGGATCCGCTCCTCGATGCCGTCCAGCTCCCGCTGCTCGAGGTAGCCGAGGCGCCGCTTCGCGGGCTTCGGCGCCGCCGCCGGGGCGGGCATCGGGGAGGCCTTCACCGCCGACTCGCGCCGCTCCTTCCGCCACCTCTCCCACTGGTCGAGGCCGGCGAGCGCCGTCACCCCGCTCCCCCCCTCGGGGTCGAACGCGAGGAGCGAGTCGGTGGCGCGGTCCAGGAACGCGCGGTCGTGCGAGACGAGGAGGAGCGCGCCGGGAAACTCGGCGAGCGCCTCCTCGAGGACGTTCAGCGTCGCGAGGTCGAGGTCGTTCGTCGGCTCGTCGAGGACGAGGAGCTGCGCTGGCCGCAGCATGAGACGCGCCATCAGGAGGCGCGCCTGCTCGCCGCCCGAGAGCCGCGCGACCTTCATCTCGGCCTGCTCCGGGGAGAAGAGGAAGCGGTCGAGCCAGCTCCGGAAGTGGAGGAAGCGGCCGCGGTACTCGACCTGGTCCCCCTCCGGACAGATCGTCTCCTTCACCGTCGCCTCGGGGTCGAGCGATTCGCGCCCCTGTTCGAAGAGGGCGACGGAGAGGCCGTCGGCGCGCGTCACCTTCCCGGCATCGGGGCGCTCGGCGCCGAGGAGGACGCGCAGGAGAGTCGACTTCCCGCAGCCGTTCGGCCCGATGAGGCCGACGCGGCTCCCGGGGCCGAGGAGGAGGTCGAGGCCGGAGAAGAGCGGCCGGCCGCCGTAGCCCTTCGAGATCCCCTCGGCGACGAGGAGGCGCTTCGGCGCGCGCCCGGCGCCCGCGAAATCGAGCGCCGCCGTCCGGGCGACGTTCCGCCCCTCGAGCGTCTCGATCTCCTCGCCGAGCGCCTCGGCCCGCTCGATCCGCGCCTTCTGCTTCGTCGCGCGCGCCTTCGGCCCCCGGCGGAGCCACTCCGTCTCGCGGCGGAGGACGTTGCGGAGCGAGGCCTCCCGGCTCTCCTGCGCGGCGAGGAGCGTCTCCTTCGCCTCGAGCCACTTCGGGAAGCCGCCGGGGACGGAGAGGAGGCCGCCGGGGTTCCTCCGGTCGAGCTCGAGGATGCGGGTCGCGACGCGCGTGAGGAAGAGCCGGTCGTGCGTCACCGTCACCGTGGCGAACGGCGCGCGCGAGAGGAGCTCCTCGAGCCAGACGATGCTCTCGACGTCGAGGTGGTTCGTCGGCTCGTCGAGGAGGAGGAGGTCGGGCTGGCGGACGAGCTCGCGCGCGAGGGCGACCCGCTTCCTCTGCCCGCCCGAGAGCGTCGCGACGAGGCTGTCGGGGCCGAGGCCTCCCGACGTGAGCGAGAGCTTCGCGAGAGCCTCGTCGGTCTTCAGCTCGGCCTCCCAGGCGACCTCCTCGCCGTGGGAGACGTGGGCGAGCGCCCCCTCGAGGACGACGGAACGGACGGTCGCCCCTTCCGCGAAGCTCGGGATCTGGGGAACGAGGCCGACGGAGACCCCTCCCTGGAAGACGACCGCGCCGTCGTCGGGCGTCGTCTCCCCGGCGAGGATCGAGAGGAGCGTCGACTTCCCGGCCCCGTTCGGGCCGATCAGGCCGATCCGCTCGCCCGGCTCGATCCCGAACGAGAGGGCGGAAAAGAGGTCCCGGGCGCCGAACGCCTTCGACAGGCGCTGGGCGGCGACGAGCGGCGGCACCGGGCGACCTTAGCATCAGGCCCGGGGGTGGGAATCCGGGCTTTACGAAACGGTCGGAGGCGTCGTATACGCTGCAACCGCGCGCACCCCGTCCCCGCGCGCAAGGAGACCAGAGAATGATCAAGGCCCTCGGCTACGGAAACACCGCCGCCACCGCCCCTCTCGATCGGATGGAGATCGACCGCCGCGACCCCGGCCCGAAGGACGTCCGGATCGACATCCTCTACTGCGGCATCTGCCACTCCGACCTCCACACCGCCCGGAACGAGTGGCACGGAACGACCTACCC
>JAGOBQ010000473.1 GCA_017999215.1 Thermoanaerobaculia bacterium | reverse complement strand
GTCGCGGAGGTCTCGGGGGGCTACGTGCGGCCGCCGGGAGCGGAGTAGCCGCCGGGTCCCGCCGTCACGGCGCGAGCCGCAGCCCGGCCCCCGGCCCCACGGGGAGGTCGAGCGCGATCCACCCCATCAGGAGGAGGCTCCACGACACGAGGAAGACGAGCGTGTAGGGGAGCATCGTCGCGATGAGGGTGCCGAGGCCCGCCTTCGCGTCGTAGCGCTGGACGGTCGCGAGGATCAGGGCGAAGTAGGACATCGTCGGCGAGATGACGTTCGTGACGCTGTCGCCGACGCGGTAGGCGGCCTGCGTCAGCTCGGGCGTGTAGCCGAGGAGCATCAGCATCGGGACGAAGACGGGGGCCATGACCGCCCACTTCGCCGACGCGCTCCCCATCAGGAGGTTCACGGCCGCCGAGAGGACGACGAAGCCGAGCATGAGCGGGATGCCGCCGAGGCCGGTCGCCTTCAGGAGCTCGGCCCCCTTCACCGCGCCGATGAGGCCGAGGTGCGACCAGTTGAACCAGGCGACGAACTGGGCCGCGAAGAAGACGAGGACCATGTAGGAGCCGAGCGTCTCCATCGACTTCGACATCGCCTTCACGACGGCGGCGTCGCTCTTCATCGTCCCGGCGCCGATCCCGTAGGCGACTCCGGCGAGCGCCCCGCCGAGGAAGATGAACGGGACGATCGCCGTCAGGAGCGGCGAGTGGAGGACGCCGCCCGTCTTCAGGTCGCGGAGAAAACCTCCTTCGGGCACGACGCCCCAGAGGACGACGGCGGCGAAGAGGGCGAGGACGACGAGGGCGTTTCGGAGCCCCTTCCTCTCGGTGGCGTCGAGCGGGCGAAGCTCGCCGTCGGCCTTCTCGGCCCCGGCGTACGTGCCGAGACGCGGGACGACGAGCTTCTCGGTGACCCACGTCCCGGCCGCGGCGATCAGGAACGTGGAGACGGCGAGGAAGTAGTAGTTCGCGGCGGGGCTGACGGTGTAAGAGGGATCGACGATGTGCGCGGCCTCCTGCGTGAGGCCGGCGAGGAGCGGGTCGATCGTCCCGAGGACGAGGTTCGCGCTGTAGCCGCCCGAGACCCCGGCGAACGCCGCGGCGAGGCCGGCGAGCGGGTGCCGCCCCGCGGCGAGGAAGATCACCGCCGCGAGCGGTATGAGGAGGACGTATCCGACCTCGCTCGCCGCGTTCGAGAGGATTCCGGCGAACACGACGACGAACGTCAGGAGCTTTCGCGGCGCCGAGAGGACGAGGAGGCGGAGGAGCGTCCCGATGAGGCCGCTCCCCTCGGCGACTCCGATGCCGAGCAGGGCGACGAGGACGGTGCCGAGCGGCGCGAAGCTCGTGAAGTTCGAGACGGTCTTCTCGAGGACGAGGTGGAGTCCCTCGACCGTCAACAGGTTGACGACGGTGATCGTCTTCCCCGTCCCCGGGTGGACGGCCGTGAACCCCGCCCAGGAGCCGATCGCCGAAGCGGCGAGAACGGCGAGCGCGAGGAGGAGAAAGATCGTCGCGGGATGAGGGAGCGTGTTTCCCGCCTTCTCCACGATCCCGAGCATTCGGGAGAAGAGGTCTCCCCGGGCCGCGACCGTCTTCGCAGCGGCGCGGCCCCGTTCGTCTTTCGCTACCACTCGTCACCTCTCCGCCGGGTCTGCGACCGGACGCGATGGGATCTCAACGCGCGGGCGAGGCCGAGAATTCCCGGGGCGGCGAGAAATCGACAGGGAAGAATGACCGGATCGGCGGGGCGGGCAGCCGGCAAGTTGCGGAGGAGGACCAGCCGGACGGGACGATTCCTCAGAGGGAGAGCTTTCGAAGCAGGACCGTCACGTCTCCGCCGCCCGAGGGTGCGACCGTCGCGGGGCGCGTGCGCGCGATCGCCGCCGCGCTCGCCGGCAGCCCCGCCGTCTCGTCGAGGACGACGGCCTCGCGGGGAGAGGCGGGTAGCTCCAGCTCCACGACGAAGCCCCCCGGCGAGGCGGCGCGGAAGAAGAGCCGGAGCGGGCCTCCGGCCGCGGGCTTACGCCGCAGGTAGGGCGGCGGCAGCGGCCGCCCCTCGACGCGGACCCCCTCGACGCCGGTCCCGTCCGGGAAGAGGAGCCCGAGGCGCTCCGCCCCTCGCGGAGATGTGAGACGGAGGCGGAGGCGCCGCCGGCCGTCCGCGAGCGGCGACGTCTCGAGGACCTCCAGCTCCGGGAAGGGGCGCGACGTCGACGGGAGCGGCGCCGCGAAAGGAGCGGCCTTCTTCGCCCACGGGAGGAGGCCGGGCGCCTTCTCGAAGCGGGCCGCGGCCGCGACGGCGGAGTGGAGCCGTCCGGAGGCGGGGCGGTAGGCGAGGCGCGCGCCCGGCGTTCCCGCCTCCTCGACGGCGACCATCGTGCCGTGCTCGGGCTCGTCGGGCGTCGGCCTCGAGAGGACGAGGGCCGCGGCGGACGCGGCGACGAAGAGGACGGCGAGGGCGCCGGCGGGCCGGCGCCAGGCGCCGAGCGACCCGTCGAGCGGCAGCGTCGCGAGGACGAGCCCGAACGCCGCGGCGACGATCGGCAGGGCGACGGCGCCGAGCGCGTCGGGGAGGAAGAGCGCGAGCGGGAGGAGGACGAGGCCGGAGGCCGCGAATGGCAGCCAGGGGGAAACGGACTCCGGGAGCGCGAGTCGTGCGGCGCCGGCGACGAGCGCGGGGGCGACGAGGAGGTAGGAGGTCTCCGGCCACGCGAGCGAGAGGACGAGCCCCAGCAGCGCGGTCGAGGTCCAGGCCTTCTCCCACGACGCGACGGCGGCGCCGGCGGCACGCGCCTCGGCGGCGAGGACGGGCAGCGCGGCGAGAAGCCCGACCGCGACGACCGCGACGACGGACGTCCACGGCCGCGGGACGAAGATTACGGGGAAGGCGCCGAGCGCCCGGAGGAGCTGCCACGCGAGGGCGCCGGCGAGGGCGGCGGCGAGCGGGCCGAGGAGCGGGGAGACGGCGCGGACGGGCGGGAGGAGGCGTCCGCCACGGCGGACGCAGGCGAGGCGGACGAGGAGGAGCGCGAGGAGCGCGACGGCCGGGGCCGCCTCCCGCGGCCAGGCGACGACGAACGCCCCCGCCACGGAGAAGAAGACCGCGCGGCCGGAGGGCGGCTCGCGCAGGTCGGTCTCCGCGAGGGCGCGGACGAGGGCGAGCGCGTTCTCCCCGTGGTGCTGCAGGGAGGCGCGAGAGAGGTTCGCGAGGGAGTCCTCGCGCGTGTGGTAGCGCGCCGCCGACCCCAGGAAGGCGAGGTTGAGGCCGGCGAGCCCCTCGCGCTTGTAGACCGTCAGGTCGGTGTCGTTCGGGAGCCGGTCGTAGACGAACGCGAAGAGCGAGCTCGTGACGGGGCGCGGGAGGCGGGAGACGGCGCGGCGGACGAGCCACGCGTTCTCGGCGCTCGTCTCGAAGAGGAGGCTCGGGCCGCTCGTCCCGCGCGCCTCGAGGTTGACGACGGCGCCGATCGTGCGCGCCCCGGAGGAGCGAACGAAGAGCTCCGCGCCGAGGAGGCCGTCCTCCTCGCCGTCGTCGAAGAGGAGGAGGACCGGGTTTCGCCGCGGCGCCGCGAGGAGCGCGCGGGCCGCCTCGAGGAGCACGGCGACGCCCGACGCGTCGTCGCTCGCGCCGGGGCCGGCGCCGACGGAGTCGGTGTGCGCCGTGAGGAGGACGGCAGGCCCCGGCCCGGTGCCGGGCAGCTCCGCGAGGACGTTGACGAGCCGGGCGCAGGAGCCGTGAGGGGCGCAGGCGAAGCCCTCGTCCGTCTCCGGCTTCAGGCCGAGCCGCCGGACCTCGGCGAGGAGGCGCTCGCGAAAGGCGGCGTGCGCGTCGCTTCCGGGCGTCCGCGGCGCCTCGTCAGCGAGGAGCCGCTCGAGGACTGCCTCTTATACACGTCTCCGAG
>JAGOBQ010000472.1 GCA_017999215.1 Thermoanaerobaculia bacterium | reverse complement strand
CACATCCTGGACCCCCGCACGCGCCTGCCCCCCGCGCCCGGCGGGTTCGCCCGGCTCTCCTGCACGACGGGCGTCGCCACCGACGGGTCCGCCGCCCTCGGGCTCGCCCAGAAGTACCACGACTTCGGCTTCTCGGCCCGCACCTTCGCCCACGCCTACACGCACGCGCAGATCCTGCTCGGACACCTCGGGATCTCGGTCGAGGAGGCGCAGCTCTACGAGAGGCTCGGCTCTCGCGTCTTCTTCTCGGACGCGTCGCTCCGGGCCGGCGAGGAGACGCTCGCGAGGAACGTGCTCGGTCCGTCGGGCCTCTGGGGGCAGGGGATCTCGGGAGACCTTCCGATCGTCCTCGTCCGGGTCGTCGGGCCGGAGGACCTCCCCCTCGTTCGGCAGGTCCTCAAGGCGCACGAGCTGTGGCGCCTGAAGGGCCTCCGGGCGGACGCGGTGATCCTGAACGACCGGCAGGTCAGCTACCGCGACGAGCTTCACGCGGAGCTGACGCAGCTCGTCGAGACGGGCCCGTGGAACGCCTGGAGGCAGACGCAGGGCGGCGTCTTCCTCCTCCGCTCCGACGCGATGCCGGAGGCGGAGACCGTCCTCCTGCAGGCGGTGGCCCAGGCGGTCCTCTCGGGAGACCGAGGCACGCTTCTCAGCCAGCTCGACCGTCCGGAGCCGGAGCTCGCGGTCGCGGAGCCGTTCTCCCCCGCGGCCCCCTCTCCCGAGGACCCTTCGGGGGAGGAGCCCCGCGAGGCGCCCGCCGAGCCGCCTCCTCTCGTCATGGCGAACGGCCTCGGCGGCTTCTCCGAGGACGGCCGCGAATACGTGGTCGTCCTCGACGGGGACTGCGAGACCCCGCTCCCGTGGGTCAACGTCCTCTCGAACCCCCGCTTCGGGAGCATCGTCACCTCTTCGGGGTCCGCCCACACCTGGTGCGAGAGCAGCCGCGAGAACCGGCTGACGCCGTTCGCGAACGACCCCGTCACCGACCCGACCGCGGAGGCGATCTTCCTGCGCGACGAGGAGAGCGGGGGCCTCTCCGGCGCGACGCCCGGACCGCTCCGGCGCTCGCCGGACACTCCCCGCTGGATCGTCCGCCACGCCGCCGGCGTAACGCGCTGGAGCACCGTCGCGGGCTCCCTGGCGCAGGAGCTCGCGGTCTTCGTCGCGCGGGACGCGCCCGTCAAGCTCTCCCTGCTCTCCCTGACGAACCGGTCGTCCCGCCCCCGCCGGCTGACGCTCTTCTCGTACGCGGAGTGGTCGCTCGGCCCGCCCCGGCCGGGCCGCCCGGCCTTCGTCGTGACCGAGCAGGACGGGTCCAGCGGCGCCGTCCTGGCGCGGAACCCGTTCAACGCCCCGTACCGCCAGCACGTCGCCTTCGCCGGCACGAGCGGCCCGCTCCTCTCCGCGACCGCGGACCGTCAGGAGTTCCTCGGACGGAACGGCTCGCTCTCCCGCGCGGCCGGCCTCTCGTCGCATCGTCTGACGGGTCGCTTCGGCGCCGGATTCGATCCGTGCGCGGCGCTGCAGACGGCGGTCGACCTCGCGCCCGGCGAGACCCGGCGCGTCCTCTTCTTCCTCGGCGAGGGGCGCGACCGCGACGAGGCCCGGACGCTCCTGGAACGCTTCGGCGGGCCGGGCGGCCCGGAGGTCGCCGCAGGGGAGCTCGCGGCCGTCGAGGCCGCGTGGGACGAGACGCTCGACGCCGTCCGCGTCTCGACGCCCGACGACTCCTTCGACCTCCTCGTCAACCGGTGGCTCCTCTACCAGACCGTCTCGAGCCGTCTCCAGGCCCGCTCCGGCTACTACCAGGCGAGCGGCGCCTACGGCTTCCGGGACCAGCTCCAGGACGTCACCGCGCTCTCGCTGACGCGCCCCGACCTGACGCGCGAGCACGTTCTCCGGGCGGCCGCGCGCCAGTTCGTCGAAGGGGACGTGCAGCACTGGTGGAACCCGACGAGCGGTCACGGAATCCGGACGCGCTGCTCGGACGACCTCCTCTGGCTTCCGTGGGCCGTCTCCCGCTACGTCGAGACCTCCGGGGACGTCGCCGTCCTCGAGGTCCCGGTCCCGTTCCTCGTCGCCCCCGCGCTCGAGGCGGGAGAAGCCGAGTCGTACGGACTGCCGGAGGTCTCCACGGAGAGCGCCTCCCTCTTCGACCACGCGATTCGGGCCGTGGAGCGCGCGCTCGTGATGGGTCCGCACGGCCTTCCCCTGATCGGGAGCTGCGACTGGAACGACGGCTACGACCGCGTCGGCCCGAAGGGCCGCGGCGAGAGCGTCTTCGTCGGGTGGTTCCTGCACGCCGTCCTCGGGACGTGGGCGCCGCTCTGCGAGGAGCGGGGCGACCCCGCGCGCGCCGCGCGCTTCCGCGTGGAGCGCGCGCGGATCGGGGCGATGCTGGAGCAGGCGTGGGACGGCGAGTGGTATCGCCGCGCGTACTTCGACGACGGCACACCGCTCGGCTCGTCGCAGAGCGAGGAGGGGCGGATCGACTCCGTCGCCCAGAGCTGGGCTGTCCTCTCCGGCGCGGCGCCGAGAAAGCGGGCCGAGCGCGCGATGGACTCGGTTCGCACGCACCTCGTGAGGCGCGCGTCCCGCACCGTCCTCCTCCTCACTCCTCCGTTCGACAGGTCCGACCTCGACCCGGGCTACATCAAGGGCTACGTCCCCGGGGTTCGCGAGAACGGCGGGCAGTACACGCACGCCGCGCTCTGGGTCGTCCTCGCGCTCGCCCGCCTCGGGAGCGGGGACGAGGCGGTGGAGCTCTTCCACATCCTGAACCCCGTCAACCACTCGAGGACCCCCGCGGAGGTCCGGCGCTACATGACGGAGCCGTACGCGGTCGCGGGAGACGTCTACGACCACCCGGCGCACAGCGGTCGGGGCGGCTGGACCTGGTACACGGGTTCGGCCGCGTGGATGCACCGGGTCGCGGTGGAAGGGATCCTCGGGCTCGAACGGCGGGGAGCCTCCTTCCGGGTCGACCCCTGCATCCCCTCGTCCTGGCCCGGCTTCACGATCGACTGGCGCGTCGGGACGACGAGCTACGCGATCTCGGTCGAGAACCCCGAGCATCGCTGCCGCGGCGTGGCGAGCGCCGAGCTGGACGGGGAGCCCGTCGATTCGAGAGAGATCCCGCTCGCGGCGTCCGGGGGCCGGCACGTGGTGAAGGTCGTGATGGGGGCGGTCCCGACTCCGTCCTCCGCGGCGCTGCTCGCCAGCACGCGCGCCTGAGCCGTCTTCTACAGTGGATTTCCCGAGGTGGCTCCGTTTCAATGGGTTCGGTTGGCACGAGAACACGTTGGCACTACGAATACCGAGTTCCCGGTCGGAGCCGCCGGGGTCACGCGATGCCCTCTCCGTGGAGCTGAGTGACGGTCGGAGGGATGGCGACGCCGGTCGCCTGGAGGACCTTCCCGGCGCAGCTGACGTCGTCGATCGAATCCGGAAGCGCTTGCCATCCTTATCGACGTCGACGTGAGTGAGCCGGTCGAGATCGGCGAGCACGCGGGCCCATTCCTCGTCGATGCCTGCGGCCTCAAGACGATCCTGAAGGGCCTTCTGCAGGACGAGCGCCAGGTAGGTACAGAAGACGTGGCCGCGGATCGTCTCGTCGCACTTGTGCCAGATCGGTCGCGTCGAGAGCAGCGACTTCATCGACCGGAACATCTCTTCCACGGTCCAGAGCCGCTTGTAGGCGAGCGCCACCTCGGTCGTCGAGAGCGTGGTGTTCGTGCGCAGCACCCAGATTCCGTCGTATCGCGCCTCTCGTCGGATCCGGTCCTCGTCGATGGAGAAGGTCTTCCCCGTCGTCCGCAGGTATCGCCGATAGCCCATGTTTCCGACCAGGCTCTTCTCTCCCCGCCGCAGCGCCTCGCGCAGGGACGTGACGATCGCCTCGCGGT
>JAGOBQ010000471.1 GCA_017999215.1 Thermoanaerobaculia bacterium | reverse complement strand
GCGGAGATTGGTATAAGAGACAGGTCCGGGGGGGGGGGGTAAGGTCCCGCCTCATGAAACACATCGTTAGAATCGCCGTGGTGGCCGTAGTGTTGGCGTCCCTCCTTGGCTCCTCGCCCCTCCTCGCCCAGCGCGTGAAGGAGCCGGACGTGAAGCCGGCGCCTGTTGACAACGACCCGTGGTACTGCGGGATCGTTTGCTTGGTTGGGAGCTACTTCGGCTGCGTGTGCGGAGGGGCGACGGATCCGACGGCATGCTTGAGGGGGTGCCAGGAAGTTCTCTACACCGAGATGGGGAAGTGCGCCAAGTCCTACCAAGAGTCAGACCCCGAATATGCGAACTGTATTCGATTCGTTAACGAGTGGAACGATAGGTGCCAGGCGACCTGCAGGCAATAGCGGACAATGAGATACGTCGTTCGGCAGGCTCTCCTCATTAGCCTCGCGTTGGTGATCGCGAGCCCGTCTCCTGCGTCGGACTCGACGGCGACGGACGGGGTGTTCTCCGTGGAGGACGGATCGGGCCGCGGACTGGGCCTCATCACGTTGCCTTCGAAGAGGGCTTCGACCCCGGGTCGCGCTCGAACGGTATTCGAGACGCCGGACGGGCGGATTCTCGTGGCGTTGTATCAGCGCGTTCCCGCCGTGCTGGAATGGACATCGTATCGGGACGCCGCGTCCGGCGAAGAGCTCGTCGTCTGGAGCGCACTGAGCTTTGCGAAGAGCGTCCAGAGGTTGCCGACGATCTTCGCGTTCGGCGCGGAAGTCACGGGCTGGAGCCTCGAGAAGCAGGTGAACCGTGCGGAGTACGCCCTTCGGGACGAACACGTCAGGTCCTGGCTCTCGGCCCGGTCACCGTCCTTCGCGAGGCTCCTTTCTCGGGCAGTCGAGGCGTCGATCGTCGCACAGAGGGCGAGCATCGAGCCCGCGAACGCCGGGGAGTACTACCAGGTCCTGATGCCCATGATCCCGCTCTATTCGGCCTTCGGCTCCTCGCAGCGCGAACGGCCCGCCGGGACGCTTCGACTTCTCGAGCCTGGATCGAAGGAGTCCGTCCGGCTGCTCTCGAACGGGGGAGCCGGAAGGCCGCCCTCCTTCCCTGAGCCGGATGCCTCCCGCAGCTGGTCGGGATCGCTCTCCGGCGGGCGTGAGGAGCCGTTGGGGCGGCTCAGCCTCGGCTGGGAGAGCGCCGGGAAGGATGGAGCAATACGAGGGACGATCGCGAGGCTTGAGTGGAGAGAAGGGCGTCGTGAGGAGCGAGCAGCGTTCGTCTTCGCAGGGCCGGCCGGCGGCTACCTCGCACGCCTCGAAAGGAGGATCGGCGGCGACTGGTCGACCGCCGCGGCGTGGCAGGGCTTCGGAGAGGTCGAAGGCGACGGGTGGTGGATCCCGTTCCTCGTCCACGACCGAATGGGCCAGGACAGGAAGCCGGACGGCGTGGAGATTCCTCCCTCGGGCGACCGCGAGAGGCAGCGTGCCCGCTCGGTCCTGCTCGACGCGTTTCTGGCGGCGATGGGGAGGAGCGGGCTCTCCGAGCCGATGGCCGCCGAGACGCTCTATCGCTGGCAGCGGATCTTCAACCTCCCGGAGGTGAAGGAAGCGCTCCCATCGATCGTCCCGCTGGCCGACGTCCTTTCGGACGCTCCGATCCCCGTCTTCCGAAACGAGGTGGACGAGCCGTGGGCGGGGACGGTCGACCTGAGGGACGTCGTCGCTCGATGACGCGCATCGGGTGGCGAGGGGAGGCGCGAGTGAAGGGCTCACGCGTGGCGTATCGTCCCGAGCCGAGATGAGAGTCCTGGCCGGTCGACCGGTCGTCCTCGCCCTTGCCGCCCTTCTTCTCGCTCCGCCCTCGCTCGCGAAGGAGGAGAAGAAGGTCTTCGTCCGGACCGAGGTCGAATCGACGAACGGCGACCCCATCCGTGTCCTCCTGGTGCAGGACGTTACTCGAGTGGACAAGTCCGAGGTTCGAAGCGTACAGCTCTGGGCCGCCGGATCGGGTTTTCGGTTCCTCGTCTTGACGCATGTCGCTGCGCCGACGAGTTGGTCCCAATCGTTGATCGGGCCGAAGGAACGTCAGGTCGTGACGTTCAAGAAGGACCCGGAAAACCCCTTGCTGACCCCGGAGGAGTTGGCGCGCGGCACCGGAGTACTGAGGGTAGGCGATCGTGAGTTGGTGCTGAACCGCGACGACGCCGGGGCTCCAGCCGTGAGTGCTAGAGTCGAAAAGCTCCTGCTTGACGTCTTTGACCCGGAGGAGTTGTCGGCGATTCGGGCCGCAGTGGATCTTGTCCGGCGCTGTTCAGTCCGGATTCCGAGCGGGAACCTGCTGCCTGTTGTCGCCCCGAGCGCCCATAGACGCGATGGCCGCTCATGCTCGACAGTCTTTCGAGACGTCCCGGCCGACGAGCGAGACCGGAAGTGGGAACTCTGGTATGTGACAAGAGAACCGCTGGTTGCGGAGTTCCTGAAGGAAGGAGCTGGCATCGCGAAGGGCGTGGCGAAATGACCCGGATCCCGTTCGCGCTCATCGCGATGGTCCTCGCCGCAGCCGACTTGCCTGCGCCGGCCGAGGAGTCCTTCGCGTGGGTTGGCCCCGTGCAGACGGGAACGATCGCCGCTGGGGATGAGGTGCTGTTCTCGTACGAGCTACGGCAGACCGACCCTTTGAAGGTTCCTGTCCTCCGAGAGCTCATCGTCTGTCGACCCCGAGGGGAGCTGATCCGTATCCTGATGAGAGAGCAGAAGACGGAGTACGCGCTTGAGCTTGGCTATCACTCACGGGTGAAACCTGTCGAGCCAGAGGTCTACATCGGACCGATACCGACGAGGAACTTGGAGCCGCCGCGTGACCCGAGAGAGTTCGAGGGGTTCGCGGTGCCGATGACGAAGCTCCGCGCAGGAGCCGAGGAACTCGACTTCTTCGTTTTCACGGACTTCTTCGTCCCGACGGTGCAGCGGTGGCTGGAGGAGACGTGGAGCGGTGCCTCTCCGGACATCCGCCAGGCGCTGAACGACGTCCTCGTGGCATCGAAGTTCGTTCCGTTCGGAATGGGCGAGGAGCTGACGTCAATTCTTGGTATCGTCCCCAGGACCGAGTTGAAGGGCTATACCCAGGAGACAAAGCTCCGCCGCGTGGAGCGATGCTCGGACTTCTGTTCCGGGCCGTAGCCCGAGTCGCTCCCGGCGTCAGGCCCGGGTGCCCGATGCGCGGGAGCGGAGCCGCGCCGCGACCGCTTCGGCCTTCGTCCGCAGCTCCTCAAGCGTCCCGTCGGTGACGATCACCTCGTCGCAGGCGGCGTTCCGCTCGGCGTCGGGGAGCTGGGCGCGCATCCGGGCGAGGACGGTGTCGCGGGTGGCGCCCGGGTCCCGCGCGAGGGCGCGCGCGAGGCGGAGCTCCTCGGGGGCCGAGACGGCGACGAGGACGTCGTACCGGTCGCGTCCGTTGTTCTCGACGAGGAGCGTCGCCTCGACGACCGCGACCGGGTGGCCCTCGGCCTCGCGCTCCGCGAGCCAGCGTTCGGTCTCGACTCGGACGATCGGGTGGATCCGGGCGTTGAGCCGCGCGACCGTGGCCGGTTCGGCGAAGGCGAGGCGGGCGAGGCGGGGACGGTCGACGGCGCCCCGTTCGTCGAGGAGCTCCGCCCCGAACTCCTCCGCGACCGCGGCCGTGCCCGGCGCGCCGGGCTCGTAGAGGGCGTGGACGAGCCGGTCTGCGTCGAGGACGGGAATGCCGAGGGCGCGCCAGCGCGACCCGACGGCGCTCTTGCCGGAGGCGATCCCGCCCGTGAGGCCGACGCGAAGCATGCTCAGAGCCGGCGCCGGGCGCGGCAGAGGTCGAGGGTGTTCGCGAGGA
>JAGOBQ010000470.1 GCA_017999215.1 Thermoanaerobaculia bacterium | reverse complement strand
CGGGCGTCCCGGCGCAGATCGTCAGGCCGACCGAGCTAATCGTCGTTTCCATCCCTTTCCCTCCCGGTCAGGGGAGGGGGGAATTTCAGACGCGAACATGGGGGGATTTTCGCGAGCGAGCTGACACTTGTCCTTCGGGTGGCCGGCCCGGGCCGGGTCCACGACGAAGCCTCGAGCCTGCGCGTACTCCAGGAAGGTCTGCTGGATCTGCGCCCCGAGATTGCGTGCCTCGTCCACGATCGCGCTGGTGTTGTCGGGCAGAAGCACCCTGAAAACCCCGCCGTAGAAGCGCCAGGCCGCTTCGCACGCCTCGATGGCATCCGCGGTCGTCTCGGTCAGCGTCGGGTAGACGAAGCGATGCCGCGAGCGCGTGGCCGTGAAGATCCACGCCTTCAGCTTCCTCTTGCCCCCTTCGCCCCACAGCCACCCCACGGACCCCGTGTCCACCTGCAGCTCCTGCCCCGGCTCGCCCTCCAGCACCGCGATCGTCGGCGTCGCCTTGCCGAAGCCCAGCTCCTCCTTCGAGAAGCGGTACAGCGTCGAGTACGGGACTTCCGTCCCTTCCCGCCCCAGCAGGCGCGCGACCTTCGTCAGCCGCACGTCCTCCTCCAGGAGCTCCTTGATCCGGCCCCGTCTGCTCTCGCAGATCGCCCACGTCTCCCCGTGCTCCCGCTCCCGCCACCCTTCCAGCTCGAGCAACACCCGACCGAACAGCTCGTCCGTCAGGCCCGCCGTCCCGGCTTCCCGCTTCAGGCCGCATCCCTCGGCCACGGCGATGTACCGCCGCGCCGTCTTCGCGTCCACGCCCACCCGACGGGCCACCGTCTTCTTGCCTCCGCCCTCCAGCCACTGCCGAAGGACCTCTCGCACCTCGATCATTCCCACCTCGCGATAAGCCACCGGACCTCCGTACCCGACGCTTCGGGGCACGAAGGCTCTCCCGTTCTGTCCCGTCACGCGAGGCGGCGACCCCAGGTCGCCCGGAGGGGGGGAAAGGTCGTGGAAAACCTACCCCCTCAGGGGGGGAAAGGTCGTGAGAAACCCGGCGTCAGGGGGTCCATAGGTCGTGAAAACCGACAACCCGGCGCGCACGAAGAAGCGCACCTGGTACGAGCGAGCCGCGTGAGACCTGGCAAAGTGAAGAAGCGCGCCTCATATCGAGGCGCGTGGCAGCGGCGGAGGCACAGGGCGCGGCACTCCCCGAGGATCTCGCCGCCGCACACCAGCTCATCGCAAGCTCCGCACCGATCTGGAGCGCAGCACTCACGAGATCAAATGGCTCCGTCACCGGCTCGACGTCCTGAGCCGTCGCCTCTTCGGCAAGGGAGCCGAGCAGCTGACGCCGGGCCAGCTCGTGCTGGCTTGCGAGCAGCTCGAGAACGAGACGGGAAAGGCGGACGAGCCCGTCGAGACCGACTCGGGCGAGGGCCCGCCCGTCGAGAAGACCAGGCCCCGCCGGGGCCGCCGGGCCATCCCGAAGGCTCTCCGGCGCGTCGAGGTCGTCGTCGACCTGCCCGACGCCGAGAAGACCTGCGCCACCTGCGGCGTCGAGCGTGAGCGGATCGGCGAGGACGTCTCCCAGAAGTACGACTACATCCCGGCCGAGCTGGTCTGCCGGGTGACGCGGCGTCTGAAGTACGGCGGATGCCGCTGCCACCCCGGCGTCCTCACGGCCCCCGCCCCGCCGCAGGCGGTGGAGAAGGGGCTGGCGGCCGAGGGGCTCCTGGCCCACATCGCCACGTCGAAGTACGTCGACCACCAGCCGCTCTACCGGCTCGAGAAGATCTTCGGCCGTCACGGCGCCGACATCTCCCGCAAGACCCTCGGTGACTGGATCGCCGAGTGCACCGAGGCACTGGCGCCGAGCTACGAGCACCTCGGGCGGACGATCGTCACCGCCGACTACCTCCAGACCGACGACACGCCGATCACGGTCCTTCAGGACGACGGGGGATACCGAACGGGGAGGCTCTGGGTCTACGTCGACCCGATCGGCAGGAGGGTGTTCTTCGACGCCACAGAGACCCGGGCAAGAGGGGGGCCCGAGCGGGTGCTGGGCTCATGTCCGCAGGAAGTTCTTCGAGACCCCGGAGGAGGACCCGGAGGCGATGAAGGTCCTCGCGCTGATCAAGAAGCTCTACGCCGTCGAGCGGGAAGGGGCCGCGATGAAGGTCGAGGCGCGCGGCCTGCTGCGACAGGAGAAGAGCGCCCCGGTGCTGGTCGAGATCGACCGCGTCCGCGAGGAGCTCGCCCGCACGGCTCTGCCGAAGTCGGGCCCGGGAGAGGCGCTGCGATATCTGCACAACCAGCGCGAGGCACTCGGGCGGTATCTGCTCGACGGGCGGTTGAAGCCGGACAACAACGGAGCCGAGAACCAGCTACGGGTTGTGGCCGTGGGCCGGAAGAACTGGCTCTTCGCCGGGAGCCAGGAAGGGGCTCGCCGTGCCGCGATGCTCTACACGCTCGCCCAGGGCTGCAAGCTCGCCGGGATCGACCCCTTCCGGTACTTCAAAGACGTCCTGCTGCGCGTGGCCACGCACCCCGCCTCGCGGATCGACGAGCTGACCCCGGCCGGCTGGGCAGTGGCCTTCGCCTCGATCGCCGCCTGATCGCCGTCGCGCCCGCAGACGACGACATCGCCTCCGAAGTCGCGCACCTCGCTCACTGCCCGGTCGTCAAGGACGGACTTCGTCGGACGCTTACGGCGTTCTGACTCCGACGACGCGGTAGGCTGGGATCAGGAGCCGTCGCCATGGGACTTGCGGCTCTCCCTACGCGCACGTCCGGTAACGAGTCGAAAGTCAAAGTGACGCGATTCACCCGGGACCGCATCGAGCGCGACGTCAAAGGCTTACGGGCACTACTCCGAGGTGGGACCGGGTCCCGATGACGTGGCGAGGCGCAAGTCCCCGATTCAGGAACTGCTCGTCCCCTCGCCCGAGCGCCAGAATCAGTTCAGCACCGCGCCGTTCCCGGTCAGCCGGGCCCTCCTGACGCGCACTGATCAGCCGCCGGTGGGCCGGTCCGGACCTGACGGCCCCACGTCAGATCACCCTCCGCGGGCACGCCAGCCTCACCACGCTCATCGAGCTCGGGATCCCCGGGTGCCCCTCCCCGATCCACAGCCCCACGCAGAGCGCGAGCACCAGGTCGTCGTTCGCCCCCTCGCGCCAAGCTCGTCGTCCCACGCGGCGCTCGGGAAGCTCTCACCGTCGGGACTCGCGCCCGAGGACCTCGGCGTTCACGCGTCCGGGAATCCGGGAGGCGGACCGTCTCACCCCGCGACCGCGGCGATCTCCTCCACGGAGAAGCCCATCTCGTGGAGGACCCGCGACGTGTCGGCCCCGAGGGCCGGGGCGGGCGCGTGCGGGCGGCGCAGCCCCGGCAGCCCGAGGAACGCCGCGGGCGTCGCGAGGACGCCGCCGCCCGGCAGGGACGTCCGCTCCATCCGCGAGGCGAGCTCCTCCCGCGCCGCCGGGACGTCGTTCACCGGCGTGAGCGGGATGCCGAGCGCCTCCGCGAGGTCGAGCCACTCCGCGCGCGGACGGGTGCCGAAGACGGCGGCGAGCCGCCCGGCGGCGTCCGCCCCCGCCGCGCCCGTGTCGAGGCCGTCGGCGGCGTGGTCGGAGAGGCCGGTCATCTCGCAGAGGGCGACCCAGAACTTCGGCTCGAGGGCGCCGAGCGCGACGCGCGCGCCGTCGCCGCAGCGATAGGTCCGGTAGGAGGGGCACTTCCCCGCGAGGAGGCCGTCGAGGGCGCCTCCGCCCCCCGCCCCGAGCTCCGCGAAGGCCCACGTCAGGAACGGGAGCGGGCCGGAGACGAGCGGCTGGTCGACGTGGACGCCGCGCCCCGTGCGCAGGCGGAGGAGGAGCGCGGCGAGAGTGGAGGACGCCGCGCTCCTCCTCCGCC
>JAGOBQ010000469.1 GCA_017999215.1 Thermoanaerobaculia bacterium | reverse complement strand
GGGGCGTGCGCCGGCGGAGGCGAGGGCGGGGCGCCGCCGGAAGGGAGGTGATCGCGAGGCAGACGAGGGCGATCGCCGCGAGGAGGAGGGCGGCGGGCGTCACGCGGAGGCCCTCGCGAAAGCGGGGAGCTGCTCGCACGGCTCGGGCCCGGGGAAAGAGGCGGGAGCCGGGGCGTGGAGCCGCGTGAGGCCGAGGCCGCGCCCCCTGCGGAGCGCGGCGAGGACCGCCTCGGGCTTCTTCTCGCAGTCGAGGAGCGTCTTCCACGACCAGAGGTGAGGCGCGCGGTGAAAGTCGCTGTTGCCGAGGAACGCGAGGCCCGATCGGCCCACCTCGGGGAAGAGGTCCCAGCGGCAGGCGAGCTCCCAGAGATGGACGAGGTCCCTCACCGCGTCCTTCCGGTTCCAGAGGTAGAAGGTGTTCGCGAACCACTCGGACTGCTCGTTCGGGTGGCAGGCGACCGTGACGGCGCCGGCGTCGCGGGCGCGCGCCAGCATCTCCTCGACGGGTCCGTCGGCGGAGACGAAGTCGTCCAGGCCGAGGGCGAGCGCGTGGGCCGAGCTCCGCCCGGTGAGGCCGTTTCGCGTCAGCTCGGCGCCCGGCAGGACGAGCATCCGGTACGTGTCCCAGGCGCGCCGGCTCTCCCGCTCGACCTCGGCGCGGTAGGCGGCCCACGACGCGCGCGAAACGGAGAGGCGGAAGCCGTGGGCCGCCTTCCCCAGGAGCGAGTCGGCGTTCACGACGTGGTCGGTGATCGCGATGACGTCGTGCCCGGAGCGCCCGAAGAAGTCGACGACCTCCGGGAGAGGGTGCCGGCCGTCCGACCAGGTCGTGTGAATGTGGAAGTCTCCGAGGAGCATCCCGATCCCCCCTTTCTCGCGTCCCGAAGATCGGCGCGGCGCGGGAGGACGGGGTGAGGAGACGATGAGGACCGGGTAAAGATCAACCGCGATGCGGGGCCGCGGGCCGGCCGAGGTACGCCGCAGAGAGACGGCGGAACGTCTCCGCCGACGGGCGCTCGCGCCGCGCGAGCGTCTCGCGGTCGAGCTCGAGGAGCCCGAAGCGGGGCTCGAAGCCGTCGAGCCACTCGTAGTTGTCGACGAGCGACCAGTGGAGGTATCCGTGCACCGGGACTCCCTCCGCCTCCGCCCTCGCGAGGACCGCGACGTGCTCCTCGAGGAACGCTGCGCGGCGGGCGTCAGCGGCGTCGGCCAGGCCGTTCTCGGTCACGAGGAGCGGACGGCCGATCGAAGCCGCCTCCCGGAGGA
The DNA here is from genome assembly GCA_017999215.1 of Thermoanaerobaculia bacterium. Classification (GTDB taxonomy): domain Bacteria; phylum Acidobacteriota; class Thermoanaerobaculia; order UBA5066; family UBA5066; genus UBA5066. Next base: position 2,646 of record JAGOBQ010000469.1, on the reverse strand, counting down.
GCGGGAGGAGCGCCTCCGGGACGACCTCCCAGCCGTTGTCGGTGAGGCCGCGTCCCGTGGCGTCGCGGTACGCGAAGGATCCGATCCGGCGGCCGCCGGTCCCGAAACGGAGGTGGAGGCGGGAGTAGAAGTTGACGCCGAAGAAGTCGAGGGAGGCGGGGAGAGAGGGGCGCCGGCCCGCGAGGCGCGTGAACGGCGGAAGGAACGCGCTCCAGCGCCCCTCGCCGAAGGCGTCGAGGAGGGGCCGGTTGTAGAAGCGTCCGGCGGCGCCGGCGAGGAGCCGGTCGAAGAGGTTCCGCGGCCTCGCGGGAGCGAACGCCATCATGTTGTGCGCGACGCCGATCGCCGCACCGGGGACGGCCGCGCGGATCGCCGCGGCGGCGGCCTCGTGCGCAGCGAGGAGGTTGTCGAAGGCCCGGGCCGCGTCCCGGCCGGACGCGAGGCCCGGAGGCACCTGCCCGTCCAGGAACCCTCCCAGGACGAGGACGAACGGCTCGTTCAGGACCGTCCAGCAGCGGGCGGCCGGACCGAGCGCGCGTGCGACGCGGCCGGCGAAGCGCGCGAAGGCGTCGACGGAGGCGGGAGAGGTCCAGGGCGTCTCCGTGTGGAACCAGCGCGGGTGGGTGTAGTGGAGGAGCGTGACGACCGGCTCGAGGCCGAGGTCCGCGAGGCGCGCGACGAGCCGCGCGTAGCGCTCGAGGGCCGCCTCGTCGAACGTCCCGCGGCGCGGCTCGACGCGGCTCCAGGAGACGGAGAAGCGGAACGCGTTCGCCCCGAGCGCGGCGGCCGCCGCGGCGTCCTCCTCGTAGCGCCTCCAGGCGCCGGCCGCCCGGCCGCACGCGCCGCCGCGCGTCCGGCCGGCGGCCTCCCAGTCGGTCCAGTCGCACGGGTCGTCCCCCTCGACCTGGTAGTGGGAGACGGCGACGCCGAAGAGGCGCGGCCGGTCGGCGAAGGGGAAGGGGGCGGGCACGGCGGCGCATGATCGCCGATCCGGCTGCCGTCCTCGCCCGTCGCCCTCAGCTCCCCTTCGCCAGCTTCTCGGCGTTCCTCGTGAAGCGGTCGAGCTGGATCTCCTCGAGCGCAGGCGCGAGCCGCGGGTGGGCCGCCAGGACGGCGAGGAGATCGGACGCCGGAAGGCGGAGGAGGTCGCACTCCGTCACCGCCGTCACGGTGGCGGTTCGCGGCCCGTGGCGGAGGCTCGCGACGTCGCCGAAGAGCTCGTGGGGCGTCAGGAGCGCGAGGGCGAGCTCGCGTCCGCCGAGGCGCGTCGTGACGCGGAGCGCGCCGCTCCGGACGAGGAAGGCGTCGCCGCCGGGCTCCCCCTCGCGGAGGACGACCGCTCCCGCCTTCACCGTCAGCGGCCGCATGCGGCGGGCGACGGCCTCCCGGTCGCGCCGCGGCAGGAGGCCGAAGAGGCGGGAGCGGGCGAGCGCCCCGTCGAGGACGCGCTCGGCGAAGAGTCGCGAGAGGGCGTCCGCGATCTCGCGGTGCTTCTTCACGAGGGGAGCGAGCGCGGCGCGGTCGAGGCCGAGGAGATCGGCGTGCGTGAGGGCCACCGCGGTTTCGGGGTGGGGGATGCCGCTCAGGAACGGGACGACGCCGAGGACGTCGCCGGTCCGGTGCCGCTCGAGAGGTACGGGCTTTCCCGCGTCGCCGCGGACGACCGTCTCGACCTCCCCGGTCGCCACGAAGAAGAGCGTGCCGCCGGACTCCCCTTCGGTGAAGAGCGTGGCCCCGGCGTCGAGCGCGGTCAGGTGGATCTTCTCGAGGACGAGCTCGAAGAGGAACGCGGGGACGTCGCGGAGGAGGGGGACCTCCTTGCGCAGGGAGTGGACCCGCTCGGACTTCTTCCGCCGGCCGGCCGCGGCCGGGTCGCCAGCCGCGCCCTCCGCGACCGGGGTCGCGGGCGGCCGGCTTCGCTCGTCCGCCTCCTGGAGCTTCTTCAGCTCGAGGATGGAGAGGTAGCTCGACGTGACCTCGGCTCGGGGATCGAGGACCTCGACCTTCTTGAAGACGGCAATCGCCTCGACGAGGCGGCCGGCCTTCCGGAGCCGGGCCCCGACGCGATTGAGCGTCCGGACCGCCTCCTCCCGCCCGTTCGACCCGGAGAGCAGCTCGGCGAGCCGCAGCGCAGCGGCGCCGTCGGCGGGGTCGGCCTGGAGCCGCTTTCGGCACTCCTCCACGGCCTCCCTGAGGCGCGCGTCGCCCGCCGGCCGGCTCTCGAACAGCGCCACGGGGGAATCGTATCCCGGCCGCGGCCGCTGCCGGCGCGTCCCCGCACGTTCCGCCGGGGGCGGGGCGGCGCCTATCATCGGGTCCGTTGCTCCCGCACCTCCTCCTCGCGCCGCCGGCCGCTGCCGGTCTCTCGGAGCCGTTCCCGGGATTCCCGTCCCGGCTCCAGCTCCCGGCGGAGCTCCTCGTTCCGGGCGCCTCGGCCGTCGCGATCGCGACGCTCGGCCTCGTCGCCCTCCTCTTCTGGGCGCGGGACCGGAGCCGGACGGACCTCCTCCTCTACACGATCCTCGCCTCGGGGCTCTCGACGTTCCTGGTCCTCGGACTCCGTTCGGGGGCGACCGGAGCCTCGCGAGCCGCGCTCGGCCTCCTCCTCCCCGGGCTCGCCTGGCTCCTCCTCGTCCGCTTCCTCGA
>JAGOBQ010000468.1 GCA_017999215.1 Thermoanaerobaculia bacterium | reverse complement strand
TCAGGCTCCTCGGGCGCCTGCGCTGTGTCGATCTCGTTGCCGAGCTGCTCGTAGGCCAGCGTGAGCTGGTCGGGCGAGAGCTGCTCGCTGGTCTTGCCGAAGATGCGCCGGCTGAGGACGTCGAGCCGATGACGCAGCCAGTCGTTCTCGCGCTGAAGCTTCGTGATGACCTGATGGGCGGCGGCGAGATCGGTGGGGAGTGCCGCGCTCTCTGCCTCTGCCGCCACGCGCCTCAATATGGGGCGCGCTTCTTCACTTCGCCAGGCCTTTCACGCGGCCCTCTGGTACCACGCGCGGCTCTTCGTGCGGGAGGGATCGACGCCCGACAGAAGCAGCGCCAGGTCGGCCGCGTGGATGCTCATCACACCCGACTCGCTCGTCTCGGGCCAGGCGAAGGTCCCCTTCTCCAGACGCTTGTACAGGACCCAGAAGCCCGACCGGTCCCACACGAGGATCTTCAGACGGTCGCCACGCCGATTGCGGAAGACGAAGAGGTGTCCCGAGTACGGGTCGCCCATGCCGCTCTTCAGGACGAGGGCGCGAAGGCCGTCGACCGACCGGCGCATGTCGGTGGCGCCTGCGGCCAGCGAGACCCGCACCGACGGCGGCAGCGTCAGCACTCGCGCAGAGCCGAGAGCAGCTGCCGCAGAGGACGACCCGTCAGCGTGGGTGGGATGAGCAGTCGTCGCCCGTCACCGAAGCTCAGCTCGAAGCAGGCCGGCGTCTCCGGCGCCTCCTCGGGGACGATCCGCACGGGCACGAAGGTCGGAGTCTCCGCGTCTCCGATCCGCCTCTTCCAGTACCAGAGACGCGATTCCGGAACGCCCGCTTCCCGCGCGAACACGCCCGCCGACTTGCCGCTCGCCTTCCACCGCGACAACACTTTCGCCATCTCCCGACGCTTCGCCTCGCGCTTTCCCATCGACGCCTCCGCGCCACGAATACTCGGCGACTACCCCAAGGCAGGGAAGGACGCGGTTCGTCGGACGCTTACTTCCGCTTCGCCTCTGAGAAGTCGGCCCGTGCGAGCCATGTCTCGACCGTGTGCCTGACGCAATGCGGCGTCAGCCGGTCGGTCCGGTCGACGCGCCCCGGGTCTTGGATGCCGGCGATCTTCACCGCGAGCTTGAAGTGGTGGAGGAGCTTTCGCTCTTCCCACGGGCCGCCGCCTGGCTTCTGGAAAACGAGGGCCTCGCCGACGCCGGCCGGCAGGGACTCGATGAGGTTCTTGAGGCCACTCACGAGGGGGAGGGTCTTCTTCGCGAGACCCCGGTTCTTCGTCTTCGACAGGAGGATCGTGACGGTCGCCCTCTTCCTGTCGATCTGGCCCCACTTCAGAGAGAGGATCTCGCCGCGCCGGGATCCCGTGAGCATGAGCGCCTTGAACACGGACATCGCAAGCCGCAGCCGCCCCCGATAGCCGTGAGAGGCCTTGCTGTCGGGGCGCATCGCTCCACCGTGCCGGCGGGCCTTTCCCGTCGTCAGGTCAGTTGTCATTGGGCCGAGTCGGCGGACCTTGCGGCTGTGTTCCTCCCATCTCTGGGCGTCGTCGAATGCGGTCATGAAGCTGCCCCATTCGGCCTCTGAGAAGATCCGGTCACGTCGCCGTTCCTTGTGCCGCGTGAGCCGCGACCGCGGGATGGGGTTCCTCTCGATCCAGCTGAACTTCTCTGCGAAGTTCAGTGCCCCCATCAGAACGTCCGATTCCCGGTTCACGGTGGCTCCGGTGACCTTGTCGCCAATCCTCTGGTGCTGATAGAGGACGATGTCGGCAGCCTGCAGGTCTTCCACGCGGCGCGCGCCGAACCGAGGCACGAAGATCATGTTGAGAACGCGGTCCGCGTACGCCAGCCACGCCTTCGAAACCCGGCCCTTCTTTGCCTCGAGATATCGAACGACCAGAGCCTTGAATGTCAGGCGCGACGGGGCAGAGCCGCGTGGACGGAGGGCCCGCTTGCCGAGGAGGCGCTCGAGTTCTCGCTTCGCGTCCGCGTGGGAGCCCCTTACAGTCACCTGACGGTGCCGACCCACGGGTGGCTTTCCACCGTCGAGGAAGCGGACGATCCAGACGCCCTCAGCCTTCCGGCGAATGCTGCTCATCGTCGTCCCCTCACCAGAACAGCAGGTCCTCGCGCCGTTCGACGCGGTACCCGGCGCGCAGGAGCGTCGCGACGACGCGAGCACGGTTCTCCTCGGCGATGTGCAGGTAGACGCCGTTGATTGCAGTCTGCTGCCATTCTCCGAACTGCTCGATGACCTCCCGGGGCAGCACGAACTGCATTTCCTTCTGGAGCCACGGGGGGTAGTCGCCGTCGACGTAGCCGGGTACGGCCACGGAGTCGAAGGGCTCGTTGTCGCTCGGCCGATCCAGGTCGTCGAGGTCGAACAGCTGCGCGGCGATCAGCTCGAAGTCGTCCTCAGGCATCGCAGCGCGGAATTCGCCCCAGGTGCGGCTTCTCGCGATCGCGCAGTGGAGCTGGCTAATCTCCATGGCCCGCTCAGGTCTCGCGAAGACGAGACCACAGTTCGCTGGGGAGACGCGGTAGAAGAGCCAGGGCGGTGGACTGGGGAGCGCGCTCACTGAATCACCTCTCCGTCGCCCGTACGCGGCAGGTGGGGACCACCGTTCCAGAAGTACTCGAACTCCTCGTCGACTTCGTTCCTGAGCGCGCGCCCATGAGTTATCGATCGGACGACGATGGAGTCCCTGACGGCCTGTTTCGCGTAGCCGAGCCGCGATGCGGCCTCCCAGCAGGCGCGCAGCGCTCCGAGTGGGAAAGGAAGAGAGTCGCTTTCGATGGCCTCGAGCTTGCGGGCGAGGAAGATGACATCGGATTCGACCCACGACGTGTACTCCCCGCGGACCCGGTAGTCGTTCCCCGCGTCGTCGACGGCTCGCCAGAGAGCGCCGTTTCGAAAGGGGCGAGCCCGGAGGGAGATGACCCGGTCATCCTTCGGGAGCAGCCACAGAAGCCGGGCTTGTTCGACCTCGCCCGGCAGCTGATCTGGAAGCAGCTCGCCCGAGAGCGGCCAGCGGTTCGCCCTCGCAATGGACACGTACTCGGCGGCGGTGATGTTCTCGCGACGCAACACGGCGGGCACGCGGGAGAGAGGGACATTCATCGCCACGAGACCGGCGACGATGCGGCGACGACCTTCGCCCTTGATTCGGTTCAAGGTCCGAAGGTAGGGGTCCTCGGGCTCGAACGAGCGGATGGGCCGGGCAGGGCGCGGCGAGGCATCAGGCGGAACGGGGGAAGGGGCCTCGGTGGGCATCTGAGCGTCCTTTCGACGGGGAACGGGTCACGCCTCGATCGCGCATGGTTCCGATCCGTGGATCGGCCGGCGTTACCACCGTAGGGACTACGGTCTGGTGGACGGGTCGTCGAGCCGGTGCTCTCTCCGTCGCTCTTCATGCCGACAGCCCGAAGCGCAGGGCTGCCTGGTGCTCAAAGATCGCTGCGACAGCCGGAGCCGCCGCGGTAGACATTCTACCTCCGCGGAGCCTCTCCCGGATGGTCAGCGTCGGAGCCCTTCCGGGCGCTGAATCGCCCCTCCGCATGCACTGTCTTTCCGATTCGGCCGCCCTAGGGACGCCATCTGTCCGAGTAGCGTCCGCCCACGTGGTGTATGAGAGGTCGTTTCCAGCAGCAGGTCCTGTGGGATCAGAGGGAAACGCCGCAGCGTTTTCCTCGGATTCCACAGGACGGTGCTTCTCAAGGCGGTAGAGGGGGCCACGGCCCGCTGCCTGTAAGGTTTCGAGTGCTGACTTCGAGACTTCAGGAGGCCGACGACCGTGACCCTGACCTTGCCCCGTTCTTGCGTCCAGTCTAGTTGAGAGGATTCTCCTGGCAGTAGTGCTGTGGGAACGGAGGGATTCGCGGAGCGAATTCCTCTGCTTCCACAGCAACGGACTTTTCCACTAGCCG
>JAGOBQ010000467.1 GCA_017999215.1 Thermoanaerobaculia bacterium | reverse complement strand
ATCGCGGCCGACGACCAGACGAGCCCCTTCGTCCCCATCCCCGCCTCCGTCAGGCCGAGGTGGAGCGGCTGGTCGGTCCTCACGGCGAGGTCGCGGTAGAGCGAGATCAGCTCCGGCGGGCGGGAGACCTTGCAGGAGATGACGATCTGCTCCTTCGCGAGGCCGTTCTCGAGCGCGAGCTCCGTCGACTGGAGGGCGGAGAGGACCATGCACTCGGCGAGGATCGCCTCGGGCGTCCTCCCGAGGTCCCGGTCGCTGTTCTCCTGCATCTTCGCCATGACGAGCTCCTGGTTCAGGGAGCCGCCGTTCACGCCGATCCGGACCGCCTTGCCGTTCTCGCGGGCGACCGCGCAGATCGTCGCGAACTGCTCGTCGCGCCGGCGCCCCATTCCGACGTTCCCGGGGTTGATCCGGTACTTCGCGAGGGCCTTCGCCATCTCCGGGAACGAGGTGAGGAGCGTGTGGCCGTTGTAGTGGAAGTCGCCGATCAGGGGAACGTCGCAGCCGGCGTCGTCGAGGCGCCTGCGGATCTCGGGGACCGCCGCGGCCGCCTCGGGGAGGTTCACCGTGACGCGGACGAGCTCGGAGCCCGCCTCCGCCAGCTCCAGGCACTGCTTCGCCGTCGCCGCGACGTCGGCCGTGTCGGTCGACGTCATCGACTGCACGACGACGGGGGCCCCTCCGCCCACCGTCACCTTCCCGACCTTCACCGGCACCGTCCGCCGGCTCTCCGTCCTCGTCTTCACGCGGCGCCTCCCGCGGGGACCGCCCCGCTTGCCGGAACTTAGCAGAGCGCCCGGGGGGCGCGCGCGCACCTCGGCCGGCGTAGGATGGACGCGGTCGTGTCTGCCGCGAAGAAGCGCTTCCTCCTTTACGGGGCCAACGGATACACGGGACGGCTGATCCTCGAAGCCGCGCTCGAGAGGGGCCTCCTCGTCACCGTGGCGGGCCGGCGGCGCGAGGCGATCGAGCCGCTCGCGAAGGAGCACGGCCTCCCGTTCCTCGTCTTCGGGCTCGACGAGGCGCCGCGGCGCCTCGCGGAGCGAGTCGCGCCGTTCGGGGCGCTCCTCCTCGCGGCCGGGCCCTTCTCCCGGACGAGCGCGCCGGCCCTCGCGGCGTGCCTCGCGGCCCGCGTCCCCTACCTCGACATCACGGGGGAGATCGCCGTCCTCGAGGCGGTCTTCGCCCGCCACCCGGAGGCGGTCCGCGCGGGGATCCCGCTGCTGCCCGCCGTCGGCTTCGACGTCGTGCCGTCCGACTGCCTCGCCGCCGCGCTCGCGGCGGCCCTCCCCGGCGCCGTCCGGCTCGAGCTGGCGTTCCGCGGCTTCGGGATCTCGGGCGGCACGGCCCGGACGATGCTGGAAGGGCTGCCGAAGGGAGCGCTGGCGCGCGTGGACGGGAAGCTCGTCCCCGTGCCGCCCGCCTGGAAGACGCGGACCGTCCCGTTCCCCGACCGGCCGCGCCTCGCGGTGACGATCCCGTGGGGCGACCTCTCGACCGCCTACCGCTCGACCGGCATTCCGAACATCGAGACCTACATCGCCATGCCGCCCGCCCGGGTCACGGCCCTGCGCTGGGCGGGCTCGCTCCTCCCCCTCGCCGGCCTCCTGCCGCTTCAGCGCGTCGTCGGACCCTGGGTGAGGAACGCCGTCTCCGGGCCGTCCGCCGAGGAGCGGGCGCGGGAGCGGTCTCTCCTGTGGGGGCGCGTCGAGGACGGGGAGGGGCGCTCGGTCGAGGGGAGCGTCGAGACGCTCGAGGGCTACGCGCTCACGGCCGAGACCGCCGCCCTCGCGGTGGAGAGGGTCCTCCGCCGCGAGGTGGAGCCCGGGGCCTTCACGCCGTCGAAGGCGTTCGGAGCGCGGTTCATCGAGACCGTCCGCGACACGAAGATGTCCGTCCCGGCCCGGGCCGCCGACGCGGCGCCCCGGAAGGCCGCTCGGAAGGAGTGACCCCAGTCGCCCGGGACGCGACGTGCTTCGCGACGGCGGCCGGATCGGGCCGGGATCGTCGCAGAATGCACCGGCCCGGCTCGAGCGGCCGGCGAGGAGGTCTCCCGATGGTCCGTCCCGATCCCCATCCGCCCGAGGTCTTCGAACGGCTCCGCCAGCGCGGGCCCGAGACGCGGATCGCCGTCGTCGGCGCGAGCAACGCCCCGGAGAAGTACGGGAACGTGATCGTCCGGAACCTGGCCGCGAAGGGCTACACCGTCCTCCCCGTCAACCCTCGCGAGACCGAGATCGCGGGGCTCCCCGCCTGGCCGGACCTCGAGTCGGTTCCGGGTCCCGTCCACATCGTGACCGTCGTCGTCCCGCCGCGGGTGACGCTCGGGGTCCTCGCGAAGGCGGGGGAGCTCGGCCTGCCGGCCGTCTGGCTCCAGGACGGGAGCTTCGACGACGCGGTCCTCGAGGCGGCCTCGAAGGCGCCGTTCAAGACCGTCTACGACGCCTGCATCATGGTGGCGAGCAACTTCGGCTGACCCGGGCGATACACTTCGCGCCGTGAGCGGAGAGACCGAGTCGATCGAAACGGACGGGTTCCGGGAAGAGTGCGGCGTCTTCGGGATCTACGGGCATCCCGACGCCGCGAACCTCGCCTACCTCGGCCTCTACGCCCTCCAGCACCGCGGCCAGGAGGCGGGCGGCATCGCGGCCTGGAACGGCCGGCGGATCGCCGTCGAGAAGGGGATGGGCTACGTCGCCGACCTGTTCGACGAGGCGCGCCTGGCGCGCCTGCCGGGACGGTCCGCGGTCGGGCACGTCCGGTACTCGACGGCGGGGGCCTCGCTCCTCGAGAACGCCCAGCCGATCGTCTACAACACGAACAAAGGTCCGCTCGCGATCGCGCACAACGGGAACCTCGTGAACGCCGACGAGCTCCGCTCGGAGCTCGAGCAGGAGGGGTCGATCTTTACGACCTCCTCCGACACGGAGGTCTTCCTCCACCTGATGGCCCGATCGCGGGCCGAGAGCCTCGTCGACGCCCTTCGCGACGCCCTCGGCCGCGCCCGCGGCGCGTATTCCATCGTCCTCCTCGCCGGGGAGAAGGTCCTCGCCGCGCGCGACCCGCAGGGCTTCCGCCCGCTCACGATCGGGCGCCTCGGCGACGCCTGGGTCGTCGCCTCCGAGACCTGCGCGTTCGACCTGATCGACGCCGAGCCGGTGCGCGACGTCGAGCCGGGGGAGATCGTCATCCTCGACGCCGGCGGCGTCGCCTCGGCCTCGTTCGCGATGGGCCGGCGTACCGCGTTCTGCGTCTTCGAGCACGTCTACTTCGCCCGCCCCGACTCGACGGTTTTCAGCCGCTCCGTCGCCGAATCGCGGCGCGCGTTCGGGCGGAGGCTCGCCCGGGAGCACGCGGTCGCCGCCGACGTCGTCGTCCCGGTCCCCGACTCGGGCGTCTTCGCGGCGCTCGGCTACGCCGAGGAGAGCGGCATCCCCTACGGCATGGGCCTCGTGCGGAACCACTACGTCGGCCGCACGTTCATCGAGCCGAAGCAGTCGATCCGCAGCTTCGGCGTCAAGGTGAAGCTGAACCCGGTGAAGTCCGTCGTCGGCGGGAAGCGCGTGATCCTCGTCGACGACTCGATCGTCCGCGGGACCACGTCGAAGAAGCTCGTGAGGCTCCTGAAGTCGGCCGGGGCGACCGAGGTCCACATGCGGATCTCCTCCCCGCCGACGACCCACCCCTGCCACTACGGGATCGACACCCCCCGCCGCAAGGAGCTCATCGCCGCGACCCACGCGATGGAGGAGATCCGGCGCTTCGTCGAGGCCGACTCGCTCGGCTACCTCTCGCTCGAGGGGATGCTCGGCGCCTTCGGCAAGGGGGAGGGCGAGGCCTGCGCCGCCTGCTTCTCCGGGCGCTACCCCGTCCCCCTCGCGGCCGCCCTCGGGCAGCAGCCGCTCTTTGGGGGTGACGAGGTCCTCCCCGC
>JAGOBQ010000053.1 GCA_017999215.1 Thermoanaerobaculia bacterium | reverse complement strand
GAGGTCCGCGAACGCCTCCTGCGGCATCCAGGGCCTCTTCAGGTCGACCGCGGCGAGGATCGGGAGGGAGAGGGCCGAGAAGGAGCGCCCGTAGGCGGAGTCGGTCCCCGTCTCGCCGAGCCCTTTGCCTAAGCCCGCCTGAAGCCGGAGGCGGAGAGCCTCGAGGCCGTCGGGCGGGACGAGGCCCTGGACGTAGACCCAGCGGGCGAGGGCGTCGAACGCGACCGAGTCCCGGAGCTTCGGGTCGGGCGAAGCGAGGAGATCGGCCGCCTCGAGGGCGAGGACGCTGACCGACTCCCCTTCGGGGACGGCGAACTCCTTCGCGGCGAGGGCGTGCCAGAAAGCCGTGTCGTGCGGCGGAGCGGCGGGGGCGGCGGGGGCGGCGAGCGCGACGGCGAGGAAGGGGAGGAGGAGGGCGATCCCGGCAGCGCGGCGCATGGAGGGTGTACGGATCGAGGACGGAGAGGGTTCGAGGCGATGGTGCCAGGAGTGGCGAAAGGGGCGAGAGTGGCGATAGCCGTGGCCCGCGCCGAGGGGCTCAGGCCGGCGGAGAGAGGAGCGCCTTCGCCCGCGCGAGGACGGCGTCGAACATCGCGGGCGTCAGCCGGCCGGTGTTCGTGTTCTGCCGGCTCACGTGGTACGAGCCGAGGAGGGCGACCCGGCCGCGCCCGGGGAGGTCGAGCGCGACATCTGCCCCGTGCCCGAACGCGGGAGCCGGGCGCGGGACCTCGGCGCCGTGCGCCGCGAGGACGGCGAGCGTCGAGGCCCAGCCGATGCCGCCGAGCGCGAGGAGGACCCGGACGCGAGGGAGGAGCGCCAGCTCGCGTTCGAAGAACGGACGGCAGCGGGCGAGCTCGTCGGGGGTCGGGCGATTGTCGGGCGGGGCGCAGCGGACGGGGGCGAGGACGTACGCGTCCGTCAGCGCGAGGCCGTCGCCGCGGTGCGTCGACCCGGGCTGGCTCGCGAAGCCGGCGCGGTGGAGCGCGGCGAAGAGGAAGTCGCCCGAAGAGTCTCCCGTGAACATCCGGCCCGTCCGGTTCCCGCCGTGCGCCGCGGGGGCGAGGCCGACGAGGAGAAGGCGTGCCGCCGGGTCGCCGAACGCGGGGACGGGGCGCGCCCAGTAGGTCTCGCCGGCGTAGCGCCGCGGCGGGTGCGCCGCCGCCTCCTCACGCCAGGCGACGAGGCGCGGGCAGGCGCGACAGGCCTCGATCTCGCGGGTCAGCCGGGCGAGGCCGCGGCTCACGCGGAGGGGGGCCTCTGGACTCGGAACGCGCGGGCGGCGAGGACGGCGAGCGTCAACGCCGTGAGCGGCAGGACGAAGAAGACCATCGAGGCGCGCAGCGCCGGGAGGGCGGGCGAGGCGGTGGCGTCGAGGACGAGGAACGCGGCGTAGGCGATGTAGAAGAAGAGGAAGAGCGCCCCCTCCCACCGCGCGATGACGTGCCCGGTGAAGAAGATCGGGAGGCACGCGACCGAGACCGCGATCATCACGGGCGTGTCGAAGGCGAGCGCCTGCGCGGCGACGGGGACGCCGGTCGGGGCGACGAGGCCGGCGAGACCGAGGACGCAGAGGACGTTGAAGATGTTCGAGCCGACGACGTTCCCGACGGCGATCTCGCGCTGCCCGCGCCAGGCGGCGAGGACCGAGGTCGCGACCTCGGGGAGAGACGTCCCGGCCGCGACGATCGTCAGCCCGATGACGAGCTCCGAGACGCCGAACGAGCGGGCGAGCGCGACGGCGCCGTCGACGAGCCAGCGCGCGCCGAGGACGAGCATCCCGAGGCCCGCCACGACGAGGAGGAGGTTCGTCCCCCACGAGCCGGGCGCCTCGGGCGGCCCGCTCTCGGCGGCCGCGTCGCGCCGGGCGGCGGCCTCCCGCCGGCTCGCGACAACCGAGAAGGCCGTGTAGGCGACGATCCCGAGGAAGAGGAGCGCGCCGTCGAGCCGGCCGAGCCTCCCGTCGAGCGCGAGGGCCGGGAGGAGGAGCGCCGAGCCGATCATGATCGGGACGTCCCGCCGCATCAGCTGGCGGTCGACGAGGAGCGGCGCGACGAGGGCCGAGAGGCCGAGGATGAAGAGGACGTTGAAGACGTTCGAGCCGACGACGTTCCCGTAGGCGATGTCGGCCTGCCCGGCGAGGGCCGCCTTGACGCTCACGGCCGACTCCGGCGCGCTCGTCCCGAACGCGACGACGGTCAGCCCGACGACGAGCGGCGAGACGCCGAGGGCGAGCGCGATCCGGGAGGCGCCGCGGACGAGCAGGTCGGCGCCGAAGATCAGGAGGGCGATCCCGGCGAGGAAGAGGACGAGGGTGAGGGGGCTCACGCGGGCGGGTATAACACCGGCCGCCCGCGGCCTATTCCGGAGCTACGGCAGGATCGCCCACGTCGCCTTGAGCATCAGCTGCCAGGTGCGCTTCTCGAGCCCCTTGCCGGTGGCCCGGTTGAAGACGACGTAGACGTCGGAGCCGGGGCGCCACATCCACCGGAGGCGGGCGTTGAGGCTCGTGACGTCGGAGTCGGAGTTGACCTGGCCGTAGGCGGTCAGGAGGAGCGCCCGGGAGAAGTTCCAGGTCGTCCGGAGGCCGGCCAGCGAGGCGGTGAAGGAGCCGGCGGGAAGCCGCACGTCGTTGTGCTCCCCGGTCGCCTCGACGAGGAGATGGGGATTCGGGCGGTAGGAGGCTTCGAGTGCCCAGGTCTCCCCCTGCCCGCCGTAGAACGACCCCCACTCGACGCCGGCCGCGGCGGAGAGGACGCCGGCCGGGCTCGTCCCGATCTCCACGCCGCGCCGCCGGTTCGTGTACCCGCCGGCGGGAATGAAGATGCCGGGGCGGATCTCGAACGGCTCGTCGAGCCGGTCCCACTCGCTCGAGAAGGGCTCCGCCTCGAGGTAGCTCGCGTCGCGCCCCTCGGCCCTCATCTCGAATCGGATCTCCCGGCCGACGGGGTCCCCCTCCATGTCCTCGAAGTAGTCGAGCTCCCCGCCCACCTCCCACTCCCGAACGAAGCCCTTGGCCGGGTAGAAGCGGCGCCCCGCGCGGCCGAAGGCGTTCGTGATGCCGGTCCGCGGGACGAAGCCGATGCCGGGGTCGAAGTCCTCGTCGTAGCGCTTCAGGCTCGAGTAGGCGTTCCAGGCGCCGTCGTCGAACTGCCCCGAGACGCGCCAGCCGTCGGTGTCGGGCTTCCCCTGCGGGTCGCGCGTCGTGGCCCAGAACGCGGTGAAGGCGAGCGTCTCGGTCGGCTTCCAGTCGAGGTCGAGGCCCGCGGCGCGGTTCCACTCCGTGCCGGGCGGCCCCCCTTCGCGGTCGGTGAAGATCGCGCCGAACGAGGAGCGCGCCCCGAGCGGGTGCCTCACGCGGGCGACGTAAAAGTCGGTCTCGGGGAGGCCCGCGGAGGCGTCCTGCCGGATGGCGATGACGCCCACCTCCGTCCGGCCGACGTTCCCCGTCAGGCGCGCCCCGCCGACGATCGGCACCGGCTCGCCGTCGGCCGAGAGGCCGATCCGCCGGGAGTAGAAGACCTCGCCGAGCTCCTGCTGGCCGAAGCGGGTGAAGCCGATCCGCTCGAGGAAGAAGTCGCGCTTCTCGGGGAAGAAGATCGGGAAGCGCGTCAGGTTCACGCGCTGCGTGTCGGCCTCCACCTGGGCGAAGTCGGTCCGGAACGTGGCGTCGAGGACGAGCGTCGGCGTGACGCCGACCTTCGCGTCGAGCCCCGCGTCGAACGTCCCGCCGGTCCGATAGCCGCCTCCGGCTTCCCGGACGTCGCGGTCGTAGCCGGTCAGGAGGAACGGTTTGATGAGGAGCGGCAGGCGCCGCTCCAGCCGGAAGCCGGTGAGCGTGCCCGCCATCGAGATCCGCGTTGGGCCCGCCTCCCTCCGCCAGGCGCCCCAGGAGGAGGTCTCCTGCCGGCGCCGGAGCATCCGGGTCACGTTGAAGCCGAACGCCGTCGCCCCGTCGGGATAGCGGAGAGCGGAGAGGGGGATCGCGATCTCGGCCCGCCAGCCGTCGGGGCCGACCGAGGCGCGCGACTCCCAGATCGCGTCCCACTCGGTCTCCTCTTGCTGTCCCTCGTTCGTCACGAGGGCGTCGTACTGCGTCCCGAGCGGGTTGACGCGGAAGACGGACGCGTTCCGGCGGTCGAGGTAGGAGTCGACGGCGATGCTCACCCAGTCGTCCGAGACGAAGTCGCCGTCCCGGTCGTACTGGCGGGCCGAGATCCGGCCGGCCTCCCGGTCGAAGCAGACGACGCCGACGACGAGCGTCCGCGGCGTCACGACGACGCGGACCTCGGTCCGCTCCGTCGCGGGCGCCCCTTCGGACGGCTCGCGCTGCGTGAAGCGGTCGAGGACGGGGGCGTCCGCCCAGAGCGGGTCGCCGAGGCGGCCGTCCAGGTGGACCTCGCGTGGGGCGACGAGCGCGGAAAGCGGCTCCTCCGGCCGCTGGGCCGCGGCCGGAAGGAGGGGGAGGAGCGGGAGGGCGAGGAGCGCGGCCCGGAGCGGGCCTCGGAGGAGCCGCAAGACGCCTTCTCTTACGGAGATGGGACCGGCCGGGTTTCCCTTCAGCCCAGGACCGCCTCCAGCTGGTCGACGGCCCAGTCGATCTCCTCGCGCGTGATGACGAGGGGCGGCGCGAGGCGGATCGTCTGGGCGTGGGTGTCCTTGCAGAGCATCCCGCGGTCCTTCAGCTTGTAGCAGTACGGTCGGGCGGGGCCGGCCGAGAGCTTCAGCTGGACGCCCGCCCAGAGGCCGCGGACGCGGATCGCCTCGACCTTGTCGGTCTTCATCGTCCGAAGGCGCGCCTCGAGGTGGACGCCCAGCTCCGCCGCCCGCTCCACGAGCTTCTCCTCGACCAGGACGTCGAGCGCCTCGGACGCGACGGCGCAGGCGAGCGGGTTGCCGCCGTAGGTGGAGCCGTGGATGCCCGGGGTGAAGACGTCCATCACGGCGCTCGACGCCAGGAACGCGCTGACGGGATAGAAGCCGCCGGAGAGCGCCTTGCCGATCGTGACGCCGTCGGGGCGGATCCCCTCGTGCTCGAACGCGAAGAGCTTCCCGGTCCTCCCGAGCCCCGACTGGATCTCGTCGAGGACGAGGAGGCACTTGTTCCGGTCTGCGATCGCGCGGAGGCCCTTGAGGTAGCCGTCGGGCGGGATGATGACGCCCCCTTCGCCCTGGATCGGCTCGACGAAAATCGCGGCGGTCTTCGGGGTGATCGCCGCCTCGACGGCGGCGAGGTCGCCGTACGGGACGATCCTGAAGCCCGGGGTGAAGGGGCCGAAGCGGCTCGTCGAGTCGGGGTCGGTCGAGAAGCCGACGATCGTCGTCGTCCGGCCGTGGAAGTTCCCCTCGGCGACGACGATCTCGGCCTCGGGGTACGGGACCCCCTTCACGTCGTAGGCCCACTTCCGCATCGCCTTGAGCGCGGTTTCCACCGCCTCGGCGCCGCTGTTCATCAGGAGCGCCTTGTCGAAGCCGGTGAGGCGGCAGAGCTTCTCGAGGAGCGGCGGGAACTGGTCGTTCCGGAAGGCGCGGCTCGTCAGGGCGAGCCTCTTCGCCTGGCGGATGAGCGCCTCGGCGATCCGCGGGTGGTTGTGCCCCTGGTTGACGGCCGAGTAGGCGGCGAGGAAGTCCATGTAGCGCTTGCCGTCGACGTCGGTGAGCCAGATCCCCTCGCCCTTCGTGCAGACGACGTCGAGGGGGTGATAGTTGTGGGCCCCGTAGCGGCTCTCCTGCTCGATGAGGGCGGCGGATCGGGTGGCGGTCTCGGGCATGGTCGTCTCCCTCCGGCGGGCCCTCAGGAGCCCGCTTCGTCGTCTCTCTCTGCGGCCGGCCGCGGCCGCGGGTCCGTACGGGCGGGAATCCTACCGGAGGCGGGCCGGACCGGCCGGGTCCTTCGCGAAGAGGCGCGCCGGCTCCCTCCCTGCGTGCTAGCTTGAGAGCTCGATGCGAGGTGAGACCGGACGCCGGGACCTCGACGCGAGGGGCCGGCTCTCCTTTGGATCCGCGGGCGAGGTCCCCGGGGAGAGGAGCGGGAGATGAGGGAGCAGAAGCTCTTCCTGGCCGGAAGCTGGATCGACGGAGAGGACGCGCTCGTCGTCCGGTCGCCGTGGGACGGCTCGACCGTGGCGCGCGTCGCGCGCGGCGGGCTGGCGACGCTGGAGCGCGCCGCGGAGAGCGCGGCCCGCTCGGCCGGAGCGATCGCCGCGATTCCGCCCGAGCGCCGGGCCGCGATCCTCGAGGCGGCGCGGGCCGACCTTCTCGCGCGAAAAGAAGAGGTCGCCGCGACGATCGTCGAGGAGGCGGGGAAGCCGCGGACGCTCGCCCGCGCCGAGGTCGACCGCGCGGCCGACACGCTCCTCGCCTCGGCGCACGTCGCTCGCTACCCGGAGCTCGTGGCGCGCGACCTCGGCGGCTTCGCGAGCGGCGCCGGCCGGATTGCCCTGACGCGGCGCGTCCCGCTCGGGCCGGTCCTCGCGATCACGCCGTTCAACTTCCCGCTCAACCTCGTCGCCCACAAGCTCGGGCCGGCCGTCGCCGCGGGGTGCCCCGTCGTCCTGAAGCCCGCCAGCCAGACGCCGAGCGCGGCCCTCCACCTGGCCGCCTCGCTCCAGCGGGCGGGGCTTCCCGACGGCGCGCTCTCGGTCGTCCCCTCCCGCGCCGCCGACGCGGAGCGGCTCGTCACCGACCCCCGCTTCGCCCTCCTCACGTTCACCGGCTCGCACGAGATCGGCTTCGGCCTGAGGCGGAAGGCGTGGGAGAGGCGCGTCGCGCTCGAGCTGGGCGGGAACGCGGCCGTGATCGTCGAGCCCGACTGGGACGACCTCGCCGACGCGGCGCGGCGGATCGCGAGCGGCGCCTTCGCCTGGGCGGGCCAGTCGTGCATCAGCGTCCAGCGGGTCCTCGTCCACCGAGACGTCGCGCCCGCGCTGCGCGACCTCCTCGTCGCGGCGGCGGAGGCGTTCCCCGTCGGCGACCCGGCCGCGCCGGAGACGATCTGCGGCCCGATGATCGACGCAGCGAACCGCGACCGCGTCCTCTCCTGGTTCGCCTCGGCGCGGACCGCCGGAGGGAAGCTCCTCGCGGGAGGGGCGGCCGACGG
The DNA here is from genome assembly GCA_017999215.1 of Thermoanaerobaculia bacterium. Classification (GTDB taxonomy): domain Bacteria; phylum Acidobacteriota; class Thermoanaerobaculia; order UBA5066; family UBA5066; genus UBA5066. The sequence goes on along the minus strand of JAGOBQ010000053.1, from coordinate 6,681 downwards.
CTCCGTCGTGAAGCCGACGCTCCTCGAGGAGGTCCCGGCGGGCGAGCCGGTCGTCTCGGACGAGCTCTTCGGTCCCGGCGCGGCGCTCTCCACCTACGCGACGTTCGACGAGGCGCTCGAGCGCGTGAACGCCTCGCGCTACGGCCTGCAGGCGGGCGTCTTCACGCGCGACGTCGCGAAGGTCCGCAGGGCGTGGGAGACGCTCGAGGTGGGCGCGGTCCTCCAGGGCGACGTGCCGACGTGGAGGAGCGACCCGATGCCGTACGGCGGCGTGAAGGGTTCCGGCGTCGGGCGCGAGGGGCCCGCGTCGGCCTTCCTCGAGATGACCGAGGAGCGGATGCTCGTCCTGCGTTGAGGCGGGCTCCGCTCCGCGGACGCAGCGGGCCGTCCACCCCTGCGGACGCCGGCACTGGACCCGCGACGTTGACTATGATGACCAGCGTGTCGGACGAGGCCGAGCCGAAGAGAGAGGAAGAAGCGACCTTCGTGGCGGACGGGCTCACGGCGGGCGCCTACAACGAGGAGGGCGTCGACCTGACGCTCATCCGGATGTTCCTGAGGCTGACCCCGGCCGAACGGCTCGACGAGGCGAGCGCTTGGGCGAACGCGCTCGTGGAGCTCGAGAAGACGCGAGCCGACTGAGCCTCGCCGGGCTCACGGCCTGGCGCGCGTCACCGGGCTTCCCTCGCCCGCGTACCGCGTCGTTTCGCCCTCAGAGCGTCGCGCGGCGCAGCTCTCGGGCGACGGTGGCGGCGAGGCGGGCGAAGACCCGTTCCGACTCGGCTTCCTTCTTTTCCGGCGGCAGCGTGAGCCAGTCGTCCACCTCGGCCCGGGCCATCGCGAGCGCGACGGCGTTCCCGCCGCGCGCGCCGATCCCGTCGAGGAGCGGGACGTGGACCCTCTTCTTCTCCACGACCTCCATGCCGTCGAGGACCTGCCGGTGGGGCGTCCCCTCCCAGATGCCGAGGATGATCGCCTCGCGAAAGAGCCGCTCGACCGGGTAGTCGGCCAGGATGCCGGCGCCGCCGTGCGCCTCCATCGCCCACTTCGCCGACTGGACGGCGACCTCGGCGGTCCAGTACTTCGCGAGGTGCGCGACGAGCCGGAAGAGGTGGTAGCGGTCGGAGTAGCGCGGCGTCTCTCGCCAGACCTCCGAGAGGAGCGTCACCGCCTCCCAGGCGAGGGCGAACGCGTCGAGGAGCGCCTCGTGCCGCTCGCGCGCCTGGCGAGCGAAGAGCGGCTGCTCGGAGACCGGCTTGCCGAACGCGACGCGCCCCTCGGCGAAGCTCCACGCCTCGTGGAGCGCCCGCTGCGTCAGAGCGACGGCGCCGATCGAGTTGCAGATGCGCGAGACGTTGAGCGCTTCGAGGACGAGGTAGACCCCCTGGCCGCGCTCTCCGAGGAGGTACGCCTCGCTCCCGTCGAGCTCGACCTCCCCGGTCGGGACGGATCGTGTGCCGATCTTGTCCTTCAGGCGGCGGACCTTGAAATTGAGCGCGCCGTCGTCGCGCCGCTGCGGGACGAGGAAGAGCTCGAGGCCGCGGATTCCCGCCTGCGCCCCCTCGGGTCGCGCGGCCGCGACCGCCAGCTCCGCCCCGACGTTGCTCGTGAAGAACTTCTCCCCGGTCAGGCGCCAGCGGTCTCCGTCGGGGCGGGCGACCGTCTCGACGAACGCGCCGAGGTCGGAGCCCCCCTTCGCCTCGGTCATCCAGGTCGCTCCCTGCCAGACGGTCGCGTCCCGCTTGAGGAGCTTCCCGAGATACTTCGCCCGGAGCTCGGCCGAGCCGTACTTCGCGAGCGGGATCGCCGTGGAGAGCGAGACGGTGTGAGGGCAGTAGAGCCCGGCGTCGTAGAACGCCGTGACGTAGCCGATCTGGAACGAGGCGGCGAGGTCCCCCTCCTCGACGGCCCGGAAGACGACGCCCGCCTCGTAGGCCTTCCGGACGAGCTCGTGGTAGGCGGGAGGGAAGACGACCTCGTCGATCCGCGTCCCGAAGCGGTCGAACATCCGGAGCTTCGGCGTCCCGGCCCGGTCGACCGCCTCGGAGACGGCCTTGCCGCGCTCCTCGAAGTACCCCTCGTAGCGGGCGAGGACCTCCGGCGCGCGGAGGCGCCCGAGCCGCCCCTCGAGGAACCTCACGGGCGACGGGAGGAGCGCGTCGAGGCTCACCCGAGAGCCTCTTCGACCGCCTCCGTCGCAGCCGCGAGGGCCTTCCTCGCCTTCGCCTTCCGCTGCGCGGCGGTCCCGTCCGTGCTCGCGGCCAGCTCCTCGAGCGTCGCGGCGAGCGCGCGGGCCTTCTCGGCGGCGGCGCGGAGCGCGGCGGCGTTCTTCGGCTCCGCCCGCTTCGGCGTGGCGGTCGCGGCGTTCGTCCGCCGGAGCTCCTCGACGCCCCAGGTCGTGACGAAGACGTGGTCGCGCTTCGGCGCGTCGGCGATCCACCCCTCCGACTGGAGGCGCGTCGTGATCATCTCGACGCTCCCGAAGAGCTTCTCCTGCTTCAGGACCTCGACGAACGGGACCATCTGCCGCGGGTCCCCGCCGGCCGCCTCGAGGAGCTTCGCCAGGACCTGGTGAAAGACGTCGAGAGCCATCGCAGCCTCCGCGCGTTTTCCCCGACGGTAATCCCGCGGGAGCGCCGCGTCGAGGGGCGGTCCGAGCGTATCGTCGGGGCGCGTGACGAAGCACGCTCGCGTCGGCCTCCCGCGCCTCCTCCCGGCGAGCGACGCCGCGCTCCTCGTCGTCCTCGGGGACGGGCCCTCGGAGGCCGCGACGGCGGCGGTCCTCGCGCTCCTCGCGGAGCTCGCGGCCCGGCCCCCGCGCGGCGTCCTCGACCTCCGGCCCGCCTATGCCTCGCTCCTCGTCGTCTTCGACCCGCGGACGACGACGCTCGCGGAGCTCGCGCGCGCCGTCGAGCCGCTCCTCCCTCCGCCCGGCCCTCCGCTCGCACCCGCCGTGCGGTCTGTCGAGGTCCCCGTCTGCTACGAGGGCGACTGCGCCCCCGACCTCACCGACGTCGCGCGCGGCGCGGGGCTCTCGCCGGAGGAAGCCGCGGCGCTTCACGCGTCGTCGTCGTACCGCGTCGCCTTCCTCGGCTTCTCCCCCGGCTTCGCCTACCTCCTCGGCCTTCCGCCGTCCCTCGCGACGCCGCGCCTCCCGGCGCCCCGCCCCGCCGTCCCGGCCGGGAGCGTCGGCATCGCGGGGGGGCAGACGGGGCTCTACCCCCGCCCGACGCCGGGCGGCTGGCGCCTCGTCGGCCGGACGCCGCTCGCTCTCTTCTCGCCGTCTCGCGAGCCCGCCGCGCTCCTCGCGCCGGGAGACGCCGTCCGCTTCGTCGCGATCCCGCGCCGGGACTTCGACCTCCTCCTCCGGGAGGGGCGGTGATCCAGGTCCTCGTCCCCGGTCTCCTGACGACGGTGCAGGACCTCGGACGGTCGGGGCTCGGCGCCTTCGGCGTCCCGGTCGGCGGCGCGGCCGATGCGCACGCCCTCCGCGTCGGGAACCTCCTCCTCGGCAACGAGGAGGGGGCGGCCGCGCTCGAGGCGACGCTCGTCGGGCCCGAGCTCCTCTTCGAGGCGACGGCCGTCGTCGTCCTCGCGGGAGCGCCGTTCGGAGCCCAGCTCGACGGCGCCCCGCTCCCGCCGTGGGAGGCGGTGTCGGTCCCGGCCGGCGGGCGGCTCGCGGTGGGGCGCGCCTTCTCGGGAGCGCGCGGGTATGTCTGCGTGAGGGGCGGGCTCGACGTCCCCTCCGTCCTCGGGAGCCGCGCGACGGACGTGGCGACCGGCTTCGGCGGCCTCGACGGCCGGCCGCTCCGCGCGGGCGACCGCCTCTCCGTCGGCGCGGCGCGGGGAGAGCCGAGGGGGCAACGCGTCGACGCCGCCGCGGCCCGCTGGAGCGGCCCCCGCCGCCGGCTGCGCGTGACGCCGGGTCCGCAGGACGACTGGTTCGGGGAGGACGCCCTCGCGGCGTTCGCGTCGAGGTCGTTCCGCGTCTCGGCCTCCTCGAGCCGGACGGGAGTCCGCCTCGAGGGGGAGCCGCTCGTCGCGCCGTCCCGCTCGCTCGTCACGGAAGGGGTCGTCGCGGGCGCGGTCCAGGTCCCTCCCGCGGGCCTCCCGATCGTCCTCCTCGTCGAGCACCCTTCGACGGGCGGATATCCGAAGATCGGCAGCGTGATCTCGGCCGACCTCTCCGCCCTCGCCCAGCTCCGCCCGGGCGAGGACGTGCGCTTCGCGCACGTCTCCTTCGAGGAGGCGCGCCGCCTCCTCCTCGAGAGGGAGGCGCGCCTCCACGCGCCGGGGGTCTTCCTCCCGTGAGGCTCGCGTGGCTCCGCGAGGCCTCGCCCCAGGCGCGCCGCGCCCTCCTCGCGGCGGCCTCGGGCTGGATGCTCGACGCGATGGACGTCATGCTCTACGCCTTCGCCCTGACGGCGATCCGCGCGGAGTTCGGCCTCGACGGGGCGCGCGCGGGGCTCCTCGCCTCCGTGACGCTCGTGGCCTCCGCCGTCGGCGGGATCGGGGCGGGCCTCCTCGCGGACCGATTCGGGCGGGCCCGGGTCCTCGTCCTCTCGATCCTGGCCTATTCCCTCTTCACGGGCCTCACCGCGACGTCGCGCACCGTCCTCGAGCTCGCCCTCTGGCGGACGCTCGTCGGGCTCGGCCTCGGGGCGGAGTGGTCGGCGGGCTCGGTCCTCGTCGCCGAGACGTGGCCCGCGGCCCACCGCGGGAAGGCGATCGGCCTCATGCAGTCGGGGTGGGCCGTCGGCTACGTCCTCGCGGCCCTCCTCGCGGCCGCGGTCCTCCCGACGTGGGGATGGAGGCCTCTCTTCGTCCTCGGCGTCCTGCCGGGCCTCCTCGCCGTCTGGGTCCGTCGCCGCGTCGAAGAGCCGGCGATCTGGCGCGAGCGGGGCGCGCCCGCGGGGAAGGGAACGAGCCTCGGGGCCCTCCTGCGGCCGCCGCTCCTCGGGCGAGCCCTGGCGGCCACGTCGCTCGCCACCGTCCTCCTCTTCGCCTACTGGGGGCTCTTCACCTGGGTCCCGACGTTCCTCGCCGCTCCCGCCGCGCAGGGTGGCGCGGGCCTCGGCCTCGTCCGCTCGACCGGCTTCGTCATCGCGATGCAGGCGGGGGCGTTCCTCGGATACACGACGTTCGGCTTCCTCTCCGACCGCTTCGGCCGGCGTCCCGTCTTCCTCGCGTTCGTCCTCGGGGCGGCGGTCGCGGTCCCCGCGTTCGGGCTCCTCGCCCGCTCGGAGGCGGCGCTCCTCCTCCTCGCGCCCGCCGTCGGCTACCTCGGGCACGGCTACTTCTCCGTCTTCGGCGTCCTCCTCGCCGAGCTCTTTCCGTCGGCCGTCCGAGGCGCCGCGCAGGGCTTCTGCTACAACGCCGGCCGGGCGGTGAGCGCGTTCGCCCCCTTCACGATCGGCGCCCTCGCGGACCGTCACGGCCTCGGGAGCGCCCTCGCCCTCACCTCGGCCCTCTACCTCGCCGGAGCGCTCCTGATGCGGCTCCTCCCGGAGACGCGGGGACGGGAGCTCGAGTGAGGACGATCGACCTGAACGCCGACGTCGGCGAGCTTCCGGAGCTCGCCTCCGTCGAGGAGGAGCTCCTCGAGGTCGTCACCTCCGTGAACGTCGCCTGCGGCGGCCACGCGGGAGACGAGGCCTCGATGGAGCGCGTCGTCCGCGCGGCGCTCGCGCGCGGCGTCGCGATCGGCGCGCACCCCTCGTATCCCGACCGCGCGGGCTTCGGCCGCCGCGCGATGAGCCTGTCGGGCGGGCTCCTCTCCGGGACGATCGCCGAGCAGGTCGCGGCGCTCCTCGAGGTCGCGGCCCGGTGCGGCGCGCGCCTTTCCCACGTCAAGCCGCACGGCGCGCTCTACAACGCCGCCGCGAGGGAGCCGGGCCTCGCCCGCACCTTCGCCGACGGGGTCGCCCGCGTCGCGCCGGGCGTCGTCCTCGTCGGGCTCGCCGGCTCGGTGATGCTCGAGGCCTTCGCCGGGGCGGGCTTCCGGGTCGCCGGGGAGGCGTTCGCGGACCGGGGCTACGAGCCGGAAGGCTCGCTCACCCCCCGCGGCCGGCCGGGGGCGCTGAAGGAGACTCCGGAGGAAGCGGCCCGCCAGGCGCTCTCGATCGCGCTCGACGGCGAGGTCGTCGGTGCGGGCGGAGCGCGCGTGCCGCTTCACGCGCAGACGATCTGCCTCCACTCGGATACGCCGGGCGCGCCCGCCTTCGCCCGCGCGATCGCGGAGCGGCTCCAGGCAGCGGGGGTCGTCCTCCGGGCGCTCTGAGAGGCCCGGGGCCGCAGCCGCTCGGGAAGGGGCCGACACCAAAGGAAACGGCCCCGGCGAGGCCGGGGCCGTGATCGCGCCACGGGAGGCGCGGAGTCGTTCCGAGAGGTCAGTTCGCCGGAGCGGCCGGAGCCTCGGCCGGAGCCGGAGCCTGCAGGCCGAGGGCGCCCATGATCTCCGTCGCCTTCTCCTTCAGGCCGCCCGCCTTCGCCATCGCGTCGACGAGGTTCCCGCCGGTGAAGGCGGCCGAGGCCTCCTCCCACGACTTCTGAAGGCCGGCAAGCCCCTCCTGGGCCTGGGTCAGGACGGCCGGGTCCATCCCCTTCGGGAGCTTCTTCGCCTTGCCGAGCTCCTCGACCTTGGCCTGGATCGAAGCGACCATCTGCGGGAGGGTGTTGGAG
>JAGOBQ010000052.1 GCA_017999215.1 Thermoanaerobaculia bacterium | reverse complement strand
CCTTTCGATCCCGCCGCCGTTCGTCAGCGGGATCGAAAGGCTCCAGTCCTCCCCCGGTTCGACGTACGCATCACCGTCGCCTCCGACCTGGGTCGGAACCGCGGCGCCGGCCGTAAGGTTCGCCTGCGGTGGAGCGCCGAGGGCGAGGAGCGTCTCGTACGCCATGACGATTCCCGCGCCGGAGTCGCGGTCCACGCCGGCGGCCTCGATGTCGAGGGCGTTCGAGACGAGAGCCGTCCGCATCTGGGCCGGGGTCATTGCCGGGAAGGCCTGTTGCACGAGGGCGGCGATCGCGGCGGCGTGCGGCGCGGCGGCGGAGGTGCCGTAGAACGGATTGAAGCCCGGGGCGGCGCAGGCGACGCCGTCCGCGGCCGCGATGTCGGGTTTCTGGCGGACGACGCCGCCTGTCGAGAGGAAGTCCCCCGCCGGGGCGCCCGGGAGAAGGTTGCCGACGTTGTCGAAGAAGACCCGGCGCGGCCCGTCCGAGCTGAAGTCCTCAACGGGGTTCGCGGCCCCGCCGGCGAAGGCGCCGCCGCCCGCCGTCGCGACGTCGACGGCGGCCGTGCTGAAGGCGTTCGCGGCGGCGCTGTGACCGCGCGTGGCGCCGTTCGTCGAGATCGCGAGCTCGCCCCGGAAATTGATGAGGTTGAGCATCCGGGCATTGCCCGCGTACTGCATCACGACGAGCCGCTCGTTCGCGAAGGCCCCTGCAAAGGCCTCGAAGGGGAAGTCGTCCCCGCCAGCCCCGTCCTGCGTGTCCGCCGAGGCGTCGAAGATCGTTGTCAGCGAGCCGTTCAGGACGTAGAGGTCGTAGTCGTTCGCCGCCGTGCCCCACGGGTCGGCCCAGTGAAGCACGACGTAGGGACTGGACGCAGTAACGAGGACGGATTGCCCGCCGTCGCCGAAGTTGTGGGCGAGACCCCCGCCGGCGAGAGCGGCCGGGGTCCCGTTCGGGACGAAGTCTCCCTCCCACGTACCGGAGGTCCCGTCGTTCTGGTTCCCCTCGTTCCCGGCGGAAGAGAAGTAGAGAGCGCCGTCCGCGGTGACGGCGTTCACCGACTCGGCGATGTCCATGTCCTGGAACGGCGACTCGTTCAGGTAGATGATGTCGTCGACGATGACGTCGCAGCCGCCGACGAATCGCAGGTCGCGGATGTTCTGGGCGAAGGCGGCGTCATCCGGACCGGCCGTCGCGAAGCCGAGCGTCGCGCCCGGGGCGAGGTCGTGGATGATCTCGAGCATCGCCGTTCCCTCGTCGCCCGCCCCTTCGCGACCGGGGAGGACGTCTACGGCCGGGAGGTCGCCGCTCGCCTGGAGCGCCGCGAGGGAGTCGACGCCGTCGGAGAGGACGCAGACCTTCACGCCGGTGCCGTCGACGCCGAAGAAGGCCCTCGCCGCGGCCGCCCGGTGGGTCACGTCGCCCTCGGAGGTGTTGATCTTGCTGGTGAAGCGTGGCGCCGCGAGCTGGATCCGCCGGACGCCGGAGTGCGCCGCGAGGCGCGTCAGGGCGTCCACCGGGACACGGGCCCGGATCTGCCGGTAGCGTGGGCTCGAGCTCGTCGTCTCGCCGCCGATCGCCTCGATCTCGCCGGCGACCGACTTGTGGACATCGCCCGAGGTCGTGAGGACGTCGACGAGGTACCGGTCGTCGGCGGCCGGCTTCGCGAATCGGAGGTCGGGGAGGGCCGCGAGGCGGGGGTCACCCCTGCGGTGGAGGATGACGTTGTAGAGGCGCGAGGCGATCTTCTGGTCGCTCCCGGGCCGCGAAGCATGGATTCCCTTCAGCGTCTCGATCTGTCGCATCGCCGAGTCGGCGATGCGGACCTGCTCGGCCGTCGCGGGGCCTGCGCTTGCGACGAGCAGGGCTCCGATCAGGATGGGGATGGCCATGAGGGAACGACCTGGCTTCATCAGACCTCCTCCGCAAATCCGGGTGTCCGTTGGGAACGCGACGAGATTTGGAACAGTCCGAGGCAGGACGCTATGCCCGCCCCGGTGAGGGCGTCAAGAGAGATTCGCGGGGATCCGCGCGAGGCCGAGGCTTCCGGGGCCGGCAGCGCCGCGCGGGGCGTCCGATTCGATCGACTCTGGTCCGGATTGCCGTTCGGGGGCAGAATGCACGATCGTCATGCGCCTCGTCACCCGCGGAGACCTCGACGGCCTCACCTGCTCGGTCCTGATCACGTCGGTCGAGAAGGTCGACGCGATCGAGCTCGTTCACCCGCAGGAGCTGACGGACGGGCGCTTCGAGGTGCGCGACGGGGACGTCCTCGCGAACCTCCCCTTTCACCCGAGCTGCTCGATGTGGTTCGACCACCACGAGCTCGTCGACTCGAACGCGCGGCCCGAGGCGGCGTTCCAGGGGCGCTACGGCCTCGCCCCGTCGACGGCGCGCCTCGTCCACGACTACTACTGCGAGCGGAAGGGGTGGAGGCTCTTCGAGCGGTACGGGGAGCTCGTCGCCGGGACCGACCGGGTCGACTCGGCGAACCTGACCCGGCGCGACGTCCTCGACCCGCAGCGGGTCATCCTCCTCGGCTTCACGATCGACTCGCGGACGGGGCTCGGAGGATTCCGCGACTACTTCCTCTTCCTCGGGATGGCGCTCCGCTCGATGCCGCTCGACGAGGTCCTCCGCTCGCCGCAGGTGACGGAGCGCGTCGCGAAGATGAAGGAGGCCGACGAGGAGTTCCGCAAGGCGCTCCTCGCCAGCTCCCGCGTCGACGGGAACGTCGTCGTGACGGACTTCCGGGGCCTCTCCCAGATCCCCGTCGGGAACAGGTTCCTCGTCTACACCCTCTTCCCGGAGGCGACCGTCTCCGTGCGGCTCCAGTGGGGGCCGCGGCGCGACGTCGTCATGGCGACCGTGGGGCACAACATCTTCGAGCGGTCGAGCTGGAGCGACGTCGGCCACACGATGTCGCTGTTCGGCGGGGGCGGGCACAGGGGCGCCGGCTCCTGCCCCCTCCCTCCCGACGACGGCGACGCGACGCTTCGACGGCTCGTGTCGGAGCTGAAGCGGCAGGGCTGAGCGGCTACAGCCAGCCCTTGCGCTTGAAGATCCAGTAGGGGGCGATCCCGGAGAGGACCATGAGCCCGAGGGCGAAGGGGTAGCCCCAGGCCCATTGGAGCTCGGGGAGGACCCGGAAGTTCATGCCGTAGATGCTCGCGACGAGCGTCGGCGGCAGGAAGACGACGGCCGCGATCGAGAAGATCTTGATGATCTTGTTCTGCTCGAGGTTGATGAAGCCCATCGTCGCGTCCATCAGGAACTTCACCTTCTCGAAGACGAAGCCGGAGTGGCTCGTGAGCGACTCGATGTCGCGGAGCGCCCCCTTGATCACGTTCGCGCGCGGGGTCGACCCGACGACGTAGCGGAGAAGGAACGTCAGGCTGCGCCGGAGGTCGAGGAGGACGAGGCGGGTCTTTCCCTGGAGGTCCTCCTCGGCGGCGAGCTTCTCGAGGAGGTCCTCGAGGTCGCGCGCCCCCTCCGTCAGGACCGAGCGGCTCAGCCTCTCGAGGCGCGCGTAGGTCGCCTCGAGGACGTCCGAGAGGACGTCGATCTCGGCCTCGATGATCCCGAGCGGGATGTCGATCGGCTCGCGGACCTCCTCGGGCTGGCTCGAGGCGCGGAGGCGGAAGAGGCGGAACGGGGGGAGCTTCTCCGGCCGGACGGTGAAGAGACGGCCGCGGTGGAGGTTGAACCAGACGTCGATCGTGTGCGCGGGGCCCGGCTCGCTCGCGATGAACGCGGTGAGGAGGTGGAGGCTGTCGGCCTCCTGGTAGCAGCGGGAGCTCGCCTCCAGCTCGCGCATCTCGGAGCGGGAAGGGACCTCGATCCCCCAGACCCGCTCCACCCAGGCCTTCTCCTCGGCCTCGGGGTCGAGGAGGTCGACCCACGCCACGGCCTCCCACTCGGCGCCGCTCGCGTCGCCCAGCGGCGGGAGGTGGAGGGCTCTCAGCGTCCCGTCGACGAATCCGTAGAGGCGTATCACGCTCTTCGCTCCGGCCGAAGGTTACGACGGAATCGCACGGGACCGCGGGGTCTCCCTCAGTAGTCGCTCGTCATGATGAAGACCGGCTTGTTCCCGAAGTCCTCGTAGCGGGGCCGGAGGCGGTCGGCGACGTAGTGCTTCGCGACGTCGACCGTCTTCTTGCGGCTCGTCACGACGTCGACGGGGACGTCGTCGTAGCGGCCGTTCCGGACGCAGACGAGCCGCCCGTAGCTCCCCCGGAGGATCAGGTCCATCGCGAGGTTCCCGAACGCCATCGGGACGATCGAGTCGAGGGCGTCGGGGTCGCCGCAGCGGACGAGGTAGCCGAGCCTCTGGCTGATGGTGTTCACGCGGCGGCCGCCCGTGTGGCGGGGCGAGAGCTGCCGGAGCCTCTCGGCGACGAGGTCGCCGACGCCGCCGAGCTTCTTGTGGCCGTAGGCGTCCTGCTCCTGGTCCGAGAAGACCATCTCGTTCATCCCGGCCACCTTGGCCCCCTCGGAGACGAGGACGACGCTGTAACGGCTCGGGTTCGTCGTCCGGTCGGACACCAGGAGCTCGGTCAGCCGGTCGACGTCGAACGGGTACTCGGGGATGACGCAGCGGTTCGCGGCGCCCGCCATCGTCGGGAGGAGGGCGGTGAACCCGGCGTAGCGCCCGAAGACCTCGATGACGAGGAAACGCTCGTGGCTCCCCGCCGAGGTCCGGAGCGCGTGCGTCATCTCGATCGTCCGGGTGACGCAGGTCGAGAAGCCGATGCAGTAGTCGGTCCCGGGGACGTCGTTGTCCATCGTCTTCGGGAGCGCGACGACCTTGAGGCCCTCCTTGTGGAGGCGGACGCCGTACGAGAGCGTGTCGTCCCCTCCGATCGGGATCAGGACGTCGATACCGAGCTTCCCGACGTTCGAGAGGACCTCGGGGGTGAGGTCGTTCATCTCGTCCGGGTAGCGGTCGCGGAGATGCTCGGGGACGTTCGCCCGCGGAACGTGCGAGGGGCGGGTCCGGGAGGTGTGGAGGAACGTCCCTCCGGTCCGGCCGATCTTGTTGACGATCTCCTCGGAGAGCTCCACGACGCAGTCGCCGTCGGGCCGCCCCGTGACCCCGTCCAGCTCGATCAGGCCGGCCCAGCCCCGGCGGATGCCGAGGACCCGGTAGCCGTCCCGGAGCGCCCGGACCGTGATCGCCCGGATGGCCGGGTTCAGGCCGGGCACGTCTCCTCCCCCCGTCAGAATCGCGATCGTTCCGCGCTTCGTCCGCACGTTCGGCATCGGTCTCTGCTCCCTTTTCGGCCAGGGATCATCTCACCACGGCGATCCGGAGGCCGGTGGGCTCCGGCGGCCGCCCTTCCGGGAGCGGGGCAGGAAGTTGACGCCGGCCGGCCGGCCCCGAGGTAACCTTGAGAGTCATCCGACGAACTCGATCGCACTCTCAGAGGAGGAACACCATGTCCCATCGGTTCATCGCGACGCGGGTCGCCTTCGCCGGGGTCCTTGCCGCCGCCCTCGCGCTCGGAGGCTGCGGCTGGAAGAAGGAGATCGAGCAGCTCCGCACCGACAACCAGAAGCTCTCCCAGGACAAGCAGCAGCTCGAGGGCCAGCTCACGTCGGCCGGTGTCGAGAGCGCCGAGATGCAGGCGACGCTCGACGAGGTCGCCAAGAGCCTCGAGGAGCTCCGGGCGAAGGAGCTCCAGATCGTCAAGAGCTCGATCGAGGTCGTCCAGGAAGGGAAGCCGCGCTCCACCCAGCGCGACGAGCTGAAGACCGAGATCGAGGCGATCAAGAAGGCGATCAAGGAGAACCTCGACAAGCTCGCGCGCCTCGAGCAGGACAAGAAGGACGCCCTCGCGAAGGCGAAGGCCTCGGGCGCGAAGGTGATGGAGCTCGAGGGGAAGGTCACGTCCATGGAGCGCCTCGTCGGCGAGATGAGGGCGTCCCTCGAGGAGAAGACCGTTCTGATCACCGAGCTCGAGACGAAGGTCCTCGGCCTCACGCAGACCGTCGAGGAGCAGACGGCGACGATCGCGGAGAAGGAGACCGTCATCGAGGGTCAGACGAAGGTGATCAACACCGCGCACGTGGCGATCGCCGGGCAGAAGGAGCTCGAGGCCAAGGGGGTCATCGAGAAGAAGGGGGCCTTCCTCGGCATGCGCGGGAGCTGGGTCCAGACCGGGAAGTTCGACCCCGACATCTTCCGCGAGATCGACATCACCGCCGAGCAGGCGTTCGCGATCGACGCGCCGCTCAAGAAGGTGCAGGTCATCTCCGCGCACCCGAAGGGGAGCTACGAGCTCTTCGCCGCCGACGAGACGCACACGACGCTGAAGATCGTCGACGCGGCCGCGTTCTGGTCGGGCGAGAAGTTCCTGGTCGTCAAGTACAAGGACTGATCCTCCGGTCGCGGCGCGCCCCGGCGAGGGGAGCGCCGCGCTCCGCGGCTCGCTCCGGATCTCCGCGCGGCCCGCCGGGACGACCCCGGCGGGCCGCTTCCTGTTCAGCCCTTCACGGCGCCCCCGGTCAGCCCGCCCGAGATCCTCCTCTCGAAGAGGAGGACGAGGAGGACGACCGGGAGCGTCGCGAGGACGACGGCGGCCGAGAGGGGCCCCCACGGCACCTCGTAGAGGGAGGAGCCGGAGACGCTGGCGATGCCGGCGGTGACGGTGCGGCTCGCGTCGCGCGTCGTGAACGAGAGCGCGAGGAGGAACTCGTTCCACGACGCGATGAACGTGAGGAGGCCGGCCGCGGCGACCGAAGGCGCCGCGAGCGGGAGCTGGACGCGGAGGAGGCGACCGATCGCCCCGAGCCCGTCGAGCGTCGCGGCCTCCTCGACCTCATTCGGGAGCTCGCGGAAGCCCGCCTCGAGGACCCAGGTCGCGAGGGGGACGCCGAACGCGGCGTAGGGAAGGACGAGGGCGAGGGGCGAGTTGACGAGGCCGAGGAGGCGCACCCCTTCGTAGAGCGGGAAGAGGAGGAGGATCGGCGGGAAGAGCGAGGCGAGGAGGAGGCCGAGGAGTCCGCGGCTCCGCGCGCGGGGACGCATCCGGCAGAGCGCGGCGGCGGCGGGGGCGGCGGCCGCGAGGGCGAGGAGCGTGGCGGCCAGGGACACGAAGGCGCTGTTCGCGAGGTAGCGCGCGAACGGCTTCCTTTCGAGGAGCGTGCGGACGTGGACGTCCGTCGGAGGGCTCGGCACCCAGACGGCCGGCGAGGACGTGATCTGCGCCTCCGGCTTGACGGCGGTGAGCGCCTGCCAGGCGGCCGGGAGGAGGCTCCAGGCGGCGGCGAGGGCGATGGCGAGGGCGAGGAGCGCCGCGGGGAGCGGTCGCCTCACGATTCCTCCCTCCGCGAGGCGACGCGGACGACGAGGGCCGCGAGGAGGAGCGCGACGAGCATCCCCTGCACGGCGATCGCCGCGCCGTAGCCGAAGTCGAGGTAGCGGAACCAGCTCTGGTAGGCGTAGAGGGAGAGCGTCTCCGTGGAGCCGCCGGGGCCGCCCCCCGTCATCACCCAGACGAGGTCGAACGCGCCCCAGGCCTGGATCGAGCGGAAGAGCGTCGCCACGACGATCGACGGGAGGAGGAGAGGGAGCGTGATCCGGCGGAAGCGGGCGATCGCTCCCGCGCCGTCGACGCGCGCCGCTTCCACCACCTCCCGCGGGATCCCCTGGAGGCCGGCGAGGAGGATCAGGGCGACGAACGGGGTCGTCTTCCAGGCGTCCGCGACGACGAGGGCCGCCATCGCGGTCCCGGGCTGCGCGAGCCAGGCGACGGGGGTCTCGACGAGGCCGAAGCGCAGGAGGAGGTCGTTCGCCATCCCGAACGTGTCGTGGAAGATCCAGGCCCAGGCGAGCGCCATCACGGACGTGGGGAGCGCCCACGGAACGAGGACGACCGCGCGGAGCGCGCCCCGGCCGCGGAAGGGGCGGTCGAGGAGGAGGGCGAGGGCCGTCCCGAGCGCCAGCTCGAGGAGGACGGAGAAGCCCGTGAAGACGGCCGTGTTCCGGAGCGCCGAGAGGAACCGTCCGTCGCCGAGGGTCCGCGCGTGGGTCGCGAGGCCGGCCCAGGAGGAGACGACGCCGCCTTCGAGCTCCGTCCGGGTGAAGCCGAGGAGGACGACGCGGAGCGCCGGCAGGGCCACGACGAGGCCGAGGAGGAGGAGAACGGGGGCGAGGAGCAGGACGCGCTCGCGGCGATCGCGCCGCGCGAGGGCGGAGCTCACGGCGCTTCTCCGAGGAGAAGCCGCGTCTCGCGCGCGGCGGCGGCGAGAGCCTCGCGGGGCGTCGCGAGGCCGGCGAGGGCCGCGGTGAGGTGCCGCTGGAGGACGTCGGAGGCCTGCGCGTAGCGGGCGACGACCGGTCGCGCCGTCGCGGAGGCGTGGATCCGCCCGAGGTCGGCGAGGAACGGGTTCGCGGCGAGGAGCTCCGGGTCGGCGTAGGCGTCCTTTCGCGCCGGGGCGAAGCCGGTCGGTGCGCAGAAGAGGCGCTGGCTCGGAAGGCTCGTCGCGTGCCGGAGGAAGGCGAGCGCCTCCTCGGGGCGGCGCGAAGCGCGCGCCACCGCGAGCCCCCAGCCCCCGAGCGTCCCGGAGCCGGGCGCTCCGGAGAGCGTCGGGACGGGGAGGACGCCGATCTTCCCCGCGACGGCCGACTCCTCGCGCTGCGCGAGCCGCCAGACGTAGGGCCAGCTTCGGAGGAAGACCGCGCGCCCCGACTGGAAGAGGTGACGCGTCTCCTCCTCGCGGTAGGCCGCGACGCCGGGCGGGCTGATCCCGCCGGTGCCGCGCGCGCGGACGAGGAAGGAGAGCGCCGCCTCGGCCTCGGGCCGGTCGAGGCCCACCTCGAGCGTCTCCGGGTCGATCCAGCTCCCGCCGTGGCCGTGGAGGACCTCGAGGAAGAAGCAGACGAGCCCTTCGTACTGGGCCCCCTGGAAGAGGAATCCCCAGCGCTCGGGGGGCGACTGGAGCCGCCGGGCTGCGGCCTCGAGCTCGGCGAAGGTGCACGGAGGGGAGAGGCCCGCTTCCGCGAGGAGGTCGGCGCGGTAGTAGAGGAGGCCGACGTCGGTGCGGAACGGGACGCGGTAGAGGCGGCCGCGGAAGACTCCGGCCGCGAGCGCCTGCGGCAGGAACGCGGCGCGCTCCTTCTCGCCGAAGGCGTCGTCGAGAGGGAGGAGCCAGCCGGCCGCGGCGAGCTTCGAGGTCCAGGTGACGTCGAGGTAGACGAGGTCGAAGGCGCCGTCGCGCGAGAGAAGGGCCGAGGTCGTCAGGCTCTCGCGGAGATCGGTCGGAACCGGCCCCTCCTCGAGCTCGAGGCGGACGCCGGGGCGGGCCCTCGCGAACGACTCGGCGAGCGGGAGCCAGAAGGGGCGTTCGTTCGCGGGGACGAGCATCCGGAGGACGACGTCGCCGCCGGGCGCGGCGTCCCCGCCCGGCCGGCACGCGGAGGCCGCGAGGAGGAGCGCGAGGACGGCCGGGACGCCGGCCCCGCGCCGGCTCATCCGAGGTCCGCCATCGACGGACCCGACTCCTCCTCGTGGACCCGGAGGCGCGCCCGGACGAGGTCGGGCGAGGAGAGGAACCCGACCAGGCGCGGCTCCTCCTCCGACGCGACGACCGCGGCGCGCGACTCGCCCGCCCGCGCGAGGCGGAGCGCCGCCTCGTCGAGCGTCACCTCCGGCGTCAGGACGAGGACCGGCGGGAGGGCGAGGCTCCCGACGGTCGCGTCGTGGCGGTTCTCGAGGACGGCCGCGTCGAGGTCGCGCGCGAAGAGGACGCCGGCGAGGAGGCCGGCGTCGTCGACGACCGGATACTGCTCGTGGCGCGTGCCGGCGGCGACCCGCGCCGCCTCGAGGATCGTCATCGAGGCGCGCGGGGCCCGGAGGTCCGTCGTCATGACGTCGGCGACGCGGAGCGCGGAGAGCGGGTCGTGACGCCCCCCGGGTCGCCGCTCGGCGGGGGCGAGCGCCCTCTCGACGAGCGTCTCGCGCGAGATCCTCCGCGCGACGATGGAGGCGAGGACGACGGTCAGCATCTGCGGCAGGACGAGGCCGTAATCGCCCGTCACCTCGAAGACGATGAGGACGGAGGCGATCGGCGTCCGGAGGAACCCGGCGAAGAAGGCCCCCATCCCGACGAGAGCCCACGCCCCGGGCTCGATGTGCGCCATCGGGAAGAGGTGCTGGCCGAGGTGCCCGGCGGCGGCCCCGAGGGAGGCGCCGAGGAAGAGCGAGGGCGCGAAGACGCCGCCGACGAGCGGCGCGGCGAGCGCGAGGGAGACGCCGGCGAGCTTCGCCGCGAAGGCGATCGCGGCCTGCGGTCCGCTGCCTCCTCCCGTCAGCCACTCCGACACGGCGGGGTAGCCGATGCCGAGCGTCTCGGGCGCGACGACGCCGAGGAGTCCGGCGACGGCGCCGGCGAGGGCGCCGCGCGCCACGAGAGCGTGGCGCACGGTCCTCGCGAGAAGCGCCTCGAGGCCGCGGCCGAGGATCGGGACGAAGCGCGGCAGCCAGCCGGCCGCGGCGCCGCAGAGGAGGCCGAGGACGGCGAAGCCGAGGAGCTCGCGCAAGTCGCCCCAGTGGGCGGGTGCCGCGGGGAGGAGCCGGCCGCCGCCGAGGAACGTCCGCTCGACGACGGCCGCGGCGACCGCGGCCAGGAGCGAGCCGCCGAGAACGCCGCGCGAGGCGGCGCCGATGACCTCCTCGAGCGCGAAGACGACGCCAGTGATCGGCGCATTGAAGATGGCTGCGATCCCGGCCGCCGTCCCGACCGGGACCATCCCGCGGACGAATCGCCCCGGGAGCCGGAGCCCGCGCGCGGCGAACGCGGCGAAGCCGCTCGTCAGGACGACCGTCGGCCCCTCGGGGCCGAGCGGCACGCCGGCGCCGAGCGAGAGCGAGTTCGCGCCGAAGGCCCCGACGAGGGTGCGCGGGTCGAGGAGCCTCGTCGGGTCGCCCGCGTACGCCTTCCGGACGAGGGCGAGGCCTCCTCCGGCGCGCGGGGCGAGGAGCGGGACGAGCCACGCGAGGAGCGCCCCGGCCGCCGCCGGGACCACCACGAGCAAGGCCCCGCGTGCGAGCGGGCTCGCCTGGCGGAGCGCCGTCCCGACGAAGAGGGCGCGGAGGAGCTCGATGGCGCCGTGGAACGCGACGGCGACGAGGCCGCAGCCCGCGCCGATCAGGACGACCGTGACGAGGACCCCCTGGCGCGAGCGCGGCCGGAGGAGGTCGAGGAGCGACTCCAGCCAGGCTCGCGGCCCGGTGCCGATGGACGGAGGGCTTCCGCTCAGCCGGGACCTCCGCCGACGGCCGCGGCGCGGGGACGGAGGAGGAGGTGGTCGAGCGTCTGGAGGTAGCGCGCCGTCTCCTGCCGCTCGAGCCCCGAGACGAACTTCCAGAAGCCGTAGATCCGGGAGAACGTCATGATCCGCTCCGCGTACCGCCGCCAGGTGTAGCGGGCGGCCACGCGCGCGGCGGCGGCGTCGGAGACGCGCTCCCACGCAGCGGGGTCCGCCGCGCAGCGCTCGAGGAAGCCGGCGATCCGCGCCGTCGCCGCCGCGCCGTCGTTCGGGTCGACGTGGAAGCCCGAGCGAGAGTCCTCGATGATCTCGGAGGGCCCGCCGTGGCACGTCGCGAAGACGGGGAGCCCCGACACCATCGCTTCGACGACGGTCAGGCCGAACGCCTCGAAGAGCGCCGGCTGGACGAAGACGCCGCGCCGATCGGCGACCCACCGGTAGAGCTCGCCCGTCAGGTGGCGGTCGAGCCGCTTCCCGACCCAGCGGACCTCAGCGTCGAGGGCGTGACGGGTCATGAGGTCGTGGAGGAGCCGGGCCTGCTCGCGCTCCTCGCCGTCGGCGCAGCGGTCGGGGTCGACGTGCCCGCCGACGACGACGAGGTTCGCGAGGCCGCGGAGCCGCTCGTCGTGGGCCCACCAGCCGACGAGTCCGGCGAGGTTCTTGATCCGGTCGAGGCGGGCCATCGTGAAGACGATCGGCTTCCTGGGGTCGACGAGCCGTCCGCGCTGCTCCGGCCCCGGCTCGCCGAGGACGAGCTCCTCGATCGCGGGGTGGAGGACGCCCAGGCGCCGCTCCCGCTCGCGGAACGAGAAGTAGACGTCCTCGTCGGCTCCCGGGGAGACGATGTTGAAGCGCGGGTCGAACACGTCGACGCCGTTCACGACCCGGTAGAGGCCCGGCATGGTGAACGAAGAGTAGCTCTCGTACTGCCCGACCGCGTCCTTCGTCCCCGCGATCTCCTGGTAGGTGCTCGTGACGATGAAGTCGGCGCTGTTCATCGCGAAGAGGTCCGCCGTGTACTGGACGGAGAATGCGTACTCCTCCTCCATCTCCTTCCAGTGGACCGCCGAGAGGAGGTACTTCGTCTTCTCGAGGGCGTGGGCGATCGTCGCGTGCGTCACGCCGAGCCGCATGCCGATGAGGGAGGCGACGAGGTTCCCGTCGGAGTAGTTGCCGAGGATCAGGTCGGGGCGTCCGCCGAGCTCCGCCGCCGCTTCCGTCTCGACCTCGTGCGAGAAGCGGTGGAGGTAGGGCCAGACCTTGAAGCGGGAGAGGAACGGGCGGACGACGCTCCCGTCCGCCTCGCGGAACGGGACGCGCAGGATGACGGCGCTCCGGCAGCCGTCGATCCTCTCGAGCCGCTCGTCGCAGCCGGTCGTCCCGGCGTCGGGGATGAGGCGCGTGACGACGACGATCCGCGGCTCGACGTCGATCCCCTGCTCGGCGAGGCGCGCGCGCATCTCCCGCTCGAGGGCCCGGACCTGGTCGAGGATGTAGACGACCTGCCCGCCCGTGTCCGGCAGGCCGAGGACGCCCGACTGCCCGAACCAGCCGTGCGGAGAGAGGACGAGGACGCGGGAGATCATCGGCACCCGGGCGAGGAACGCCTCGAGGAGCGTCGCGGACGGCGCCTCCAGGAGGTCGATCAGGAGGCTCATCGTCTCGGCGGCGCGTCCGGCCGTCGCCCCCCAGCCCGGGGCGAAGCCGAGGCCGGCGAGGCGCTCCTCGAGCTCCCGGTACGGCGTCGCGGGGTCGGCCGCGGCGAGGAGGTCGTGGGCCTTGCGAAGAGCCGCGCGGAGGGCCGCCGTGTCGGCGAACGACGCGCGCAGGAGGAGGGTGCGTCCTTCGAGCGTGTGGAGGCCGAGGAAGGAGTGGATGCGGTCGGCCCCCGCGCCGCCGTCGCGGAAGAGCTGGCTGGCGAGGTGGCGGTTCAGGAAGGAAAGCCCCTGTCCGATCGAGCGCGGCTCCGTGAGGCGCGGGAGCTCGCGGCCGAAGGGGCCGAAGTCGAGCTCGAGCGGCTCCTCTCCCCGGCCCCAGGGGACGATCCCCTCCTTGAAGCGGAGGAACTCGGAGACGCCGATCTCCTCGGGGACGAGGCGGTCGGCGTGAAGGCGCGCGTAGCGCCACCGGCCGGGTCCGGTCCGGAAGGAGAGGGCGATCCAGGGGGCGCGGAGGACCCCCTCCTGGAGCGCGGCGGCCGCGTCGGCGAGCGGCGAGGCGTCGAGGTCGGCGCGGTCGCAGACGGCGCGGGTCTCCTCCCACCCGCGGAGGAGGTCCGACCGGAGGAGGACGTCGCGCCCCTTCGCGAGCCAGCGGCTCACGAGGACGGCGAGGACGTCGGGATGGGCGGCGGCGAAGTCGTGGACGCGGGTCAGCATGGCCCCTCCGTCGCGAAGGAGTAGTGCGCGATCCCTTCCAGGATCCCGGCAGCGTAGGGGGAGGTCGCGAAGTAGACCCCCTCGCGCCCCCGGAGCTCCTCGAGCTCCGGCTTGTGGTTGCCGACGACGACCGCGCGGG